>NZ_AQOK01000753.1:0-560 GCF_000364645.1 Xanthomonas sp. SHU 308
CGACGCCGCCTGCCGCTGCTGCGCCTGCACAGCCTGCGGAGCCGACGCCGGCAGCGCCGGCGCCCACGCCGACCACGGCCAGTGCACCGCCGCCGCCGGCGGAGCAGCCGCTGCAGGTGACCGAAACGCCGACGCCCACGCGCGACTTCGTACTGCCTCCGCCACCGAGCGTGCGTGTCCCGGTGCCGACACCGCGCGCGGTGGTGCCGCCCGACGTGCAGGTGCCGGTGCGCGAGGTCGAAGTGGTCGCCGACGTGCCGACCGTGGCGCAACTGCGGTCGCGCGACATCGCGGTGCCGCGCCCAGTCGCACCGCAGGTACAGGTGCGCGAACGGGAAGTGCCGGCACCGCTGCCGCAGGTGCAGGTTCCCGCACCACAGCTGCGCACGCCGACGCCCACGCCGGTGTTGCGCAGTGCGGACGTGCCACAGGTGCGGCAGATCGAAGTGCCGGCGCCGAGCACCGCCACCGCGAGCGCACCCACGCCGGCACCGGCGGCTGCCCCGATCGCAAGCCCGGACACGACGCCGGCGAGCGTGCCGACCCCGCAGTCGGCGCCA
>NZ_AQOK01000754.1:0-227 GCF_000364645.1 Xanthomonas sp. SHU 308
CCGCCAGCAGCACGCCGCCGACCGCCGCGGCCAGCGCCGCCAGCAGGGTCAGGCCGCCCAGCACCCAGGCCGCCAGCACGCCGTCGCCGGTGGCGTACACCGCCAGCACCACGGTGGCGACCAGCGCGGCGGCGTAGATCAGCAGCGAGGTCGGCGGCAGCGCGGCGAAGCTGCGGTTGAGCACGCGCATCGGCGGCACGTCGCGCAGGCGCAGCAACGGCGGCAGG
>NZ_AQOK01000755.1:0-8317 GCF_000364645.1 Xanthomonas sp. SHU 308
AGGCTGCCCAGCGCTTCGACCAGGCCGACCTGGGCCAGCATGCCCAGGCCCACGCCGAGCGCGCAGGCGGGGATCGCCAGCAGCAGCAACTGCACCGCCAGCGCACCGAGAATGTCGTGTTGGCGCGCGCCCAGGCAACGCAAGACCGCGACCTGATCGATGCGGCGCAGGGCGAAGCGGTTGGCGGCCAGCGCGGTGGCGACGCCGGCCAGCAGCACCGCCAGCAACGCGGCCAGCGCCAGGAAGCGTCCGGCGCGGTCGAAGGCGCCGCGCACGCCACGCTGGGTGTCCTCGATGCCGACCAGGCGGTAGGCCTTGGCGCGTGGCGCCAGCCATTCGCGCAGGGCGGCGATCTCGCCGGGCGCGCCGGCGAACATCAGTCGATAGGAGGCGCGGCTGCCGGGGCCGAGCAGGCCGGCGGCATCGACGTCGGCGCGGTTCACCAGCAGCGGCGGCGACAACTGCATCAGCTCGCCGGAGGCATCCGGTTCGGCGCGCAGCACCCGGGTCACGCGCAGCGTGCCGGCGCCGAACTCCAGCGCATCGCCGACCTTCAGCCCCAGCGCTTCGAGCAGGCGCGGATCGGCATAGGCTTCGCCGCGCGGCGGCGGACCGGCGCGTTCGCTGCCGGCGCCGACGGTGTCGCGCGCGACCAGCAACGCGCCGCGCAGCGGATAGCCCGCGCCCACCGCCTTGATGTTGGCCATCTGGCTGGCGTCGCCATGGAACAGCACGCTGGGAAAACTGACCATGCGCGTGCTGCGCAGGCCGCGCCGCTGCGCCTCCTCGGCGAAGGCGGCAGGAATGTCCTGGCGCCCGCTGACGCCGAGGTCGCCGCCGATCACCTCGGCGGCGCTGCCGGTCAGCGCCAGGGTCACCCGGTCGACCAGGGTGCCGACCGCGGTCATCACCGCCACGCCCAGCACCAGCGCGGCGAACACGGTCAGCAGATCGCCGGCGAACAGCTCGCGGCGCAGTGCGCGCGCGGCATGGCGCAGTACGTTCATGCGGCATCCGCCGCGTCGGCGGCGCGCAGGCGGCCGCCGTCGAGCCGGTAGCGGTGTTCGCAGCGCTGCGCCAGGCGCATGTCGTGGGTGACCAGCACCAGGGTGGTGTCGCTGCCTTCGTTGAGCGCGAACAGCAGGTCGCTGATCTGCTGCCCGGTGGCCTGGTCGAGGCTGCCGGTGGGCTCGTCGGCGAACAGGATGCGCGGCCGCGCCACGAACGCGCGCGCCAGCGCCACGCGCTGCTGCTCGCCGCCGGACAGTTGCCGCGGGTAGTGCCGCGCCCGCGCGCTCAGCCCCACCGCTTCCAGCACCTCGCGCACCCGCGCCGGATCCTCGCGTCCGGCCAACTCCAGCGGCAGCGCGATGTTTTCCGCCGCGGTCAGCGACGGCAGCAGATGGAAACTCTGGAACACGAAGCCGACCGCGCGCGCGCGCAGCGCGGCGCGCGCTTCCTCGTCCAATGCGTTGAGCGACTGCCCGGCCAGCACGATCTCGCCGCGCGTGGGCAGGTCGAGGCCGGCCAGCAGGCCGAGCAAGGTGGTCTTGCCGGAGCCGGAGGCGCCGACGATGGCGACGCTGTCGCCTTCACCGATGGTCAATCCGACCTTGTCGAGAATGTGGACCGTACCCTCCGGTCCGCTGACGGATTTGCCGACATCGCGTACGTCGATGGCGATGCTGGCGCGAAGCGTGGGGGCCTGACTGTCGATGAGGGAATCTCCAATGCGTGGCGACGAGACGAGAAGCAAGCGGGCCTGGATGCGCCGCGCCTGGCTGCTGCTGGCATGGTGGGTGCTGCTGCCCGCCATCGCCTGTGCCAAAGGTGCGACGGGGCCGGTGCTGGTGCTCGGCGACAGCCTCAGCGCGGCGCACAACATCCCGGTGCAGTCCGGCTGGGTGGCCTTGCTGGACAAGCGCCTGCAGCAACAGATGCGGGCGCCACCGGCGGTGGTCAATGCCAGCATCAGCGGCGAGACCTCCTCCGGCGCGCTGACCCGCCTGCCGGCGCTGCTGCAGAAGCACCAGCCGTCGGTGGTGGTCATCGAACTGGGCGGCAACGACGCATTGCGCGGGCTGAGCCCGGCCGAACTGCGTGGCAACCTGGAGAAGATGATCGTGCTCAGCCGTGACGCCGGCGCGAAGGTGCTGTTGCTGGGCATCGACGTGCCGCCGAACTACGGACCGGGCTACCGGCAGCGCCTGCGCGCGGTCTATGCGGACCTGGCCAAGCAGTACCGGACCGGCCTGCTGCCGTTCCTGCTGGAGGGCGTGGCGCTGAACCCGACGCTGATGCAGGGCGATGGCCTGCACCCCACCGCGGCGGCCCAGCCCAAGGTGCTCGACAATGTCTGGCCTCAGCTCAAGCCATTGATCGCGCAGTAGTTTTTTTGTTGCTCAGGCAGATGAAGCGGCCTTCACGCCGCCACCACCGCCCATCCGGCATGTTTCACAAAGCTGAAGACTGAGGAAGCGTTATGCGTCAGACCAAGGAAACATCCGGGCTCGTGCTGGTCGTGGAGGACAACCGCAATATTTCCGAGATGATCGGCGAGTACCTGGAAGGCCGCGGGTTCGAAGTGGATTACGCCTGCGACGGCCTGGACGGCTACCGTCTGGCGGCGGAGAACAGCTACGACGTGGTGGTGCTGGACCTGATGCTGCCGCGTCTGGACGGCATCGAAGTGTGCCGCCGCCTGCGCAACGACGCGCGCAAGTCGACCCCGGTGCTGATGCTGACCGCGCGCGACACGCTCGACGACAAGCTCACCGGTCTGGGCTTCGGTGCCGACGACTACCTGACCAAGCCATTCGCGATCCAGGAACTGGAAGCCCGCCTGCGCGCACTGATCCGCCGCGAGCGCCGCCAGGTCGGTTCGGAAGTGCTGAAGGTGGCCGACCTGGTGCTGGATCCGGTGAGCATGCGCGCCACCCGCGCCGGCACCGAGTTGCAGCTGTCGCCGATCGGCCTGCGCCTGCTGACCATCCTGATGCGCGAATCGCCGCGCGTGGTCACCCGCCAGGAAATCGAGCGCGAGATCTGGGGCAACGGCCTGCCGGACTCGGACACCCTGCGCAGCCACCTGTACAACCTGCGCAAGATCATCGACAAGCCGTTCGACCGCCCGCTGCTGCACACCGTGCAGAGCGCCGGCTACCGCATCGCCGACATCGCCCAGCCGATGAGCTGAGGCAACGCCCGATCGTGGACCCCGCAGCGGCCCCGGTGAACGGGGCCGCTTGCACGAAAGGCTCACGATCGGCCTTCCTATAATCGCGGCAACGATCACGGATGCCGTATGCCGCACGGGTTGCCGCGCAAACTTCGCCTCGCCCTGATCGCCCGCATCGTGTTTGCGGGCTGTGTGGTCACGCTTGCCAGTTATCTGGTGGTCGCGATCGTGCAGCACTCGCTGGTCGGCTCGATCCTGAAGCAGGAGGCGCGCTACTACTGGCGCCTGCGCGCGCAGCTGCCGCAGCAGCCGCCGCCCAACAGCCACAGCCTGCGCGGTTATCTGGTGCCGGCCGGGCAATCCGATGTGGCGGTGCCTGCCGACCTGCGCGGGTTGGCGCCCGGTCTGCACGAGGATCGCCCCGGCGGCGAGATGGTGCTGGTCGACCAGACCGAGAGCGGGCGCCTGTACCTGGTGTTTTTGCGCGCACCGGCGCAGCGGCTGGCGTTCTGGTTCGGCGTGGTGCCGACGTTGCTTACCCTGATCGCGGTGCTGGTGGTGGCCTGGCTGACCTGGCGGGTGTCGCGGCGCTTGCTGTCGCCGATGAACTGGCTGGCGCGGCGGGTCTCGCGCTGGGATCCGCGGCATCCTGCCGCCGCCGAATTGGCCCCGGAAAACCTGCCAGCCGACGTACAGGGCGAGGCGCGGCAACTGGCCGCCGCCCTGCATGCGCTGGCCCTGCGCGTCACCGACCACGTCGCCCGCGAACGCAACTTCACCCGCGATGCCAGCCACGAGCTGCGCACCCCACTGACGGTGATCCGCGTCGCCACCGACATCGCCATGACCGAGCAGGAACTGCCGCCGCGCCTGCACCGCAGCCTGCAGCGGATCCAGCGCGCCGGCCGCGACATGGAGGCGGTGATCGACGCCTTCCTCATCCTGGCGCGGGAAGCGGACGTGGTGCCGCAGAGCGAACTCTTCGAGATCGCCGACGTGGTCGAGTACGAGGCCGAGAACGCGCGCGAACTGCTGATCGGCAAGCCGGTGACCCTGAGCGTGCGCGTGCTGGCCTCGGCGACATTGCATGCGCCGCCGCGCGTGCTGCACGTGGTGGTCAGCAACCTGCTGCGCAACGCCTGCAGCTACACCGACGCCGGGCGCATCGAGGTCGAGGTCGAGGCCGACCGCATCCGCATCCGCGACACCGGCATCGGCATGTCCGAGGATGCTTTGCGGCACGCCTTCGAGCCGTTCTTCCGTGCCGAGCCGGAGCGCCCGCAAGGCACCGGGCTGGGCCTGTCGATCGTGCGCCGGCTGTGCGACCGTTTCGGTTGGCAGGTGGCCCTGGAAAGCGCCGAGGGCGGCGGCATTCTTGCGACCGTGCGGTTCCCGCCGGTCACGTGAGCGCCCGCGCACGGCGGCGCGGGCGCGTCACGGTTCAATCCTTCAGGTACGGACGCAGGGTGTCGCGCCACAGCGCGTAGCCGGCCGCGTTCATGTGCAACTTGTCCGGTCCGAACAGCTCGGCGCGCGGCTGGCCGTCGGCACCCAGCATCGGCGTGTACACGTCGACGAACTGCACCTGCTTCAGGCTTGCGGCGGCCTTGCGGATCAGCGCGTTGGCCTCGGCCATCTTCGGCATCAGCGCCGCGCGCGAGGGGCTGGGCTTGATCGACAGATAGACGATGCGGGCCTTGGGCAGGTCGCGGTGCACGCGGGTCACGAAGGCCACGAAGTCGTCGCGCACCTGCTGCGGGCTGCGGCCGCTGTTGAGGTCGTTGTCGCCGGCGTAGAACACGATCAGGCGCGGCTTGTACGGCACCACGATGCGGTCGGCATACCAGGTGCTGTCGCGGATCTCCGAGCCGCCGAAGCCGCGGTTGAGCGTCTGCACGCCCGGAAAATCCGTGGCCAGCGAGGTCCAGAAGCGGATCGAGGAACTGCCGACGAACAGCACGCCACCGGGTTTGACCGGATGCGCGGCATCGTCCTTGGCGAAACGCGCCATGTCCTCTTCCCAGGCGGCATTGGAGACCTGGTCGGGCACGCTGGGCGGCGGGGGTGGGGTGAGCGCCAGCGCCGGCGACAGGCCCAGCAGGGACAGGCTGAACAGACTCAGGGCGAGCAGCGGTGCGCGCAGCGGCGAACGGGGCATGACGCCTCCTCGAAGCAAGGGGATCGGCGATGGTGCCGCAGGCACGACATGCAGGCAAATCCGCGGCGATGCCGGCGGTGCCGCGGGGCTTGTGGCAAAATTGCCGCCTATCCCGCTGCGCCTTGCCCATGACCGATTCCTTCCGGCCGTCGTCGTCGCGTCCCCGTTCCCTGGGGCGGGGCTGAGCCGTGGCCGACCAGTTCGGGCATCTGCCGCGTGGACCGCGCCGCATGCTGATGGCGGCGCGTTGGTCCTGGCAGGGGCTGCGCGCTGCCTGGCTGCACGAGTCCTCGTTTCGTCTGGAGGTGTGCCTGTTCCTGATCCTGGCGCCGCTGGCGCTGTGGCTGGGGCAGGGGCCCGTGCAGCAGGTGCTGATGATCGGCTCGCTGCTGCTGGTGCTGGCGGTGGAACTGCTCAATTCGGCGATCGAAGCGGTGATCGAACGCTACGGCCCCGAGCATCACGAACTGGCCGGGCGCGCCAAGGACATGGGCTCGGCCGCGGTCTTCGTGATGCTGGCCAACGTGGTGCTGTGCTGGGGCCTGATCCTGCTGCCGCGCCTGCTGTGATCGCCGCCCGTTTCTTCTTCCGTTAAAGGATCCGACGCCATGGCCCTCGAGTTTCTCGCCGACCCCAACACCTGGCTGACGCTGTTGACGCTGAGTGCGTTGGAGATCGTGCTGGGCATCGACAACCTGGTGTTCATCTCCATCGCCGTGGGCAAACTGCCGGAAGCGCAGCGCCCGGCCGCGCGCAAGTTCGGCATCGCGGTGGCGTGCCTGACCCGCATCGCGCTGCTGGTGTCGCTGGCGTTCCTGGCGCGCATGCAGGGCGAGCTGTTCAGCGTCGCCGGCATGGGCATCTCGATCCGCGACCTGGTGCTGATCGTCGGCGGCCTGTTCCTGCTGGTGAAGGGCACGATGGAGATCCGCGAGCTGATCACCGGCGGCGAAGACGAAGACCCCACCACCAGCAAGGCCTCGGGCGTGTTCTGGATGGTGATCGCGCAGATCGCGGTGATCGACATCGTGTTCTCGCTGGATTCGGTGATCACCGCGGTGGGCATGGCCCAGCACATCCCGGTGATGATCGCCGCGGTGCTGCTGGCGGTGGCAGTGATGCTGCTGGCGGCCAATCCGCTGGGCCGCTTCATCGACGCCAACCCGACGGTGAAGATGCTGGCGCTGGCCTTCATCCTGATGATCGGCGTGGTGCTGATCCTGGATGGCCTGGACGTGCACGTGCCCAAGCCCTACATCTACGCGGCGATGGGCTTCTCGGTGCTGGTGGAATGGCTGAACCTGCTGATGCGCCGCCGCGCGGCCGCGCACCAGGTGCCCGGCGCCGGGAAGTGGTGAGCCACCGCTGAGGTCGGCTGCGTTTTCACCGGCGGCGTGGCAAGCTTCGCGCAGTCATCCGCCGGAGTCCTCGCATGCGCCTGTTGTCCCGCTCCCTGTTTCTGGCCGCGCTGGCGGTGTTGCTGTCCGGCTGCGGCTACAACGCGATCCAGCAGAAGGACCAGGCGGTCAAGGCCGGTTGGTCGGAAGTGCTGAACCAGTACAAGCGCCGCGCCGATCTGGTGCCGAACCTGGTCAACACGGTCAAGGGCTATGCCGACCAGGAGCGGCAGGTGCTCACCGACGTGACCAACGCCCGCGCCCGCGTCGGCCAGGTGCAGGTCAACGCCGACGACGCCGCCTCGTTGCAGCAGTTCCAGCAGGCACAGGGCCAGTTGTCCAGCGCGCTGTCGCGGTTGCTGGTGGTCAGCGAGAACTACCCGAACCTGAAATCCGACCAGGCGTTCCGCGACCTGCAGGCGCAGCTGGAAGGCACCGAGAACCGCATCACCGTGGCGCGCGGCCGCTACATCCAGGCGGTGCAGGACTACAACACCTACATCCTGTCCTTCCCGCAGGTGCTCACCGCCAAGATGTTCGGCTACAAGGAGAAGCCCAACTTCTCGGTGGAGAACGAAGCGCAGATTTCCGAGGCGCCGGCGGTGAACTTCGGTGGCCAGCCGGCGTCCGCGCCGCAGCAGCCGCAGCAGCCGCAACAGCCGGCGCCGGCGCACTAAGCGTCGTTGCAGGCCGGCCCGACCGTGCGTTTCACCTCCGAGGCTGAGCGCGCCGCCGCAGCGACGGCGTCGAGCGGTGGCACCCGCGCTGCGGCCGGCCGTCGACACGTCTGCGTCTGGCTATTGCTGCTGCTGGCGCTGCTGCCCTGGCTGGCCTGGGCGCAGACCGAGGCGTCGATTCCGCCGCTGGATGCGCCGGTGGTCGACACCACCGGCACGCTGACGCCGAACCAGCGTCTGGAGCTGGACCGGCAGGCGGTGCAGTTGCAGCAACGCAAGGGCAGCCAGTTGCAGGTCCTGGTGGTGCCCAGCACCGCGCCCGAGAGCATCGAGCAATACACCCAGCGCGTGTTCGACCAGTGGAAGCTCGGCCGCAAGGGCGTGGACGACGGCGTGCTGCTGGTGGTGGCCAAGGACGACCGGCGCGTGCGCATCCAGCCCGGCTATGGCCTGGAAGGCGCGATTCCCGACGCCACCGCCAATCGCATCATCCAGGAGTACCTGGTGCCGCGCTTCCGCGCCGGCGACTACAGCGGCGGGATTTCCGAAGCGACCGCGATGCTGGTCAAGCTGATCGACGGCGAAGCGTTGCCGGCGCCGGTCAGCGCGCACGCTTCGGCGTCGCGCGGCGGCGGCCTGGGATTCGGTTTCTTCGCCGGCCTGTTCGCGGCGCTGGTCGCGCAGGTGCTGTTCGCGCGGCTGTCGCGCCCGGTGCGCGGCGTGCTGAGCGGCGTGGTCGGCGGCGGCGTCGGCCTGCTGCTGAGTCTGTCGCTGTTCGTCGGTGCGCTGACCGGCGCGATCGGCCTGCTGCTGGGCCTGTTCGTCGGAATCGCACCGGGCCGTTCGGCCGGCGGCGGCGGTTGGGGCGGCTGGGGTGGCGGCGGCTTCGGCGGTGGCTGGGGCGGCG
>NZ_AQOK01000756.1:0-406 GCF_000364645.1 Xanthomonas sp. SHU 308
TGGGTCGTCGGCCTCGGCGCCGGCCCGCAACAGCGCCCAGCGCCCGGCATCCTGGATGCCGCCGTACAGCGCCATGCGCGGCCGCCGCCGCGACAGCGCCGACGGGCGCTTCGATGCCGGCACCAGCAAGGCGCGCAGGCCGGCGTAGCTGTCGCAATGGACCCGGCCGGCGGCGACCAGCTCGGTCAGCGCCGCCTCCAGTTCGGTGGAGAGCAGGCGGGTGGCCGCGGCGATCTCGTCGAAGAACGAGGCGCCATGCGCCGCGAGATGGTCGGCGACCTTGCGCGCGCGCGAGCCGAGCGCATCGGCCTCCGGCACTGGCGACAGCCGCGACCACTGCCCGGCGCTGCGCCTCGGCAGCAGCAGGATCGGCGTGCTGCGCAGCGTCGGCGCGGCGCCGCCGGCG
>NZ_AQOK01000757.1:0-446 GCF_000364645.1 Xanthomonas sp. SHU 308
CCGGCCGCCGCGGCGCCGGCCGCCGCCGCTGGCGCACGCCTGGAAATCGCGCCGGCGGTGCCGGCGACGCGCCGCGAGGCGGGAACCAAGTCCGGCACCGGTGCCGGCGACGAAGGAGACATGGTGGCAGCCCAACAATTGCAGCAGGCGCGCGAAGACCTCGCGGCACGCGATGCCGAGGTCCAGGAACTGCGTTCGCGGGTGGAGCAGCTCGAAAAGCTCAAGTCCCAGCAGCAGCAACTGATCGCGTTGAAGGACAGCGACCTGGCTGCGGCGCAGAAGCGCCTGGCCCAGGCCGGGAAGGCGGCGCCAGCGGCCGCGCCCGCGCAGGCGCAGGCACCGGCCAATGACGGGTTCCCGCTGTGGCTGTGGGGCGGGCTGAGCCTGCTGGTGCTGGGCCTCGGTGCCTGGCTGCTGTCGCGCCGGCGCAAGCCCTCGCCGCTGCC
>NZ_AQOK01000758.1:0-1487 GCF_000364645.1 Xanthomonas sp. SHU 308
AACGCTTCGCGGTGGACCGTGCCGCCGGCCGCAAGCGCCGCCGCGACGCCGCCACGCTGGACGCGGTGGCCGCCGCGGTGATCGTGGAGCGCTGGCTGGCCGCGCCCGACGACGCCATTCCCCCTCCCTGATCCACAGCCCGGACCCGCCATGACTGATCCGCAACTCGATTCGAACGGGCGCCTGCGCCACCTGCTGACCCTGGAAGGGCTGCCGCGCGCGACCCTGCTGCAACTGCTGGACCGCGCCGGGCAGATCCGCGACGCGGCGGTGGGCCGGGTCGGCAAGCGCAACGTGCTGGCCGGCACCGCGGTGTGCACGTTGTTCTTCGAACCGTCTACGCGCACCCGCAGTTCGTTCCAGCTGGCCGCGCAGCGGCTCGGCGCCGACGTGCTGAACTTCGACGCCTCCACCTCGTCCACGCGCAAGGGCGAGACCGCGCGCGACACGCTGAAGAACCTGGAAGCGATGGGCGTGCGCGGCTTCGTCGTGCGTCACCCCGAGGACGGCGCAGTGGAGCGTCTGGCCGAGGCGGCGGGCGAGGGCACCGCGCTGATCAACGCCGGCGACGGCCGCAGCGCGCATCCCACCCAGGGCCTGCTCGACATGCTGACCCTGCGCCACGCCAAGGGTGGCGATTTCTCCAAGCTCAAGCTGGTCATCGTCGGCGACGTCAAGCACTCGCGGGTGGCGCGCTCGGACCTGCACGCGCTGCGCACCCTCGGGGCCGGCGAAGTGCGCGTCTGCGGTCCGCGCGCGCTGCTGCCCGACGACGACACCCTGGACGGCTGCGTGGTCGGCGAGGATTTCGACGCCATGCTCGACGGCGTGGACGCGGTGATGATGCTGCGCCTGCAGCGCGAGCGCATGGAGGAAGGCCTGGTGTCCTCGCTGGAGGACTATCACGGCCAGTACGGCCTCACCGCCGAGCGGCTGCGCCGCGCGTCCAAGGACGCGGTGGTGCTGCACCCGGGCCCGATCAACCGCGGCGTGGAGATCACCGACGAGGTCGCCGACGGCGCGCAGTCGTGCATCCTGCGCCAGGTCGCCAACGGCGTGGCGGTGCGCATGGCGGTGCTGGAGACCTTGCTGGGCTGAGCCCGGCGCGCGTCGTCCTGTCGTCGGAGCGGCGCTTGTCCCCTTTTCGGGGATCAGCCGCGACGGGCTTTACCGGGAATGCCCATCGCGGCTGAAGCCGCTGCTACCCCGTTTTGCCGAGCATCCGCTGCCGAAGGTGGCGAACGGCACATTCACGCCATCCCCAATCGGCCTACCATCGGCGGCGATCCTCCCCACGGACGCCACCATGATCCTTGTCCTGCGCCGCGCTGCGTTCGCCGCGGCCTGCCTCCCGCTTGTCGCCGCCGCCCAGGCCGGCGCAGCCGCTGCCACCGCCGCGGATGGCGCCGGCACCTACGATCCGCAGGCGCTGTTCGCGCCGCTGCAGTTGCCGCAGCCGGCCAACGCCTACCGCAGCGGCGGGGGGG
>NZ_AQOK01000759.1:0-5387 GCF_000364645.1 Xanthomonas sp. SHU 308
CCGCGCCGACTACGACCTGCACGCCACCCTGGAACCGGCCACGCACACGCTGCGCGGCCAGGAGACCATCACCTACAGCAACCGCAGCCCGGACACGCTGGACGTGCTGTGGCTGCAGCTGGACCAGAACCTGTACCGCAGCGATGCCCGCGCCCGCAACTTGCGCGCCGCGCGTGCCGACCGGCCCGCGCCGCAGAGCACCGAGGGCTACCGCATCGCCAAGGTGGAACTGGAGCAGGGCGGCAAGCGCGTGGCGGCCACCTTCCTGATCGACGACACCCGCATGCGCGTGGATCTGCCGCAGCCGCTGGCCAGCGGCAAGGCGCTCAAGCTGCACATCGACTACGCCTACACCGTGCCCGGCACCTGGGGCGGCCGCACCGCGGTCACGCCCACCGCCGACGGCGACATCTACGAGATCGCGCAGTGGTATCCGCGCATGGCGGTGTACGACGACCTGCGCGGCTGGGACACCCAGCCCTACCTGGGCGCGGAGTTCTACCTGGAGTACGGCGATTTCGACTACGCGGTGACGGTGCCGTGGGACTACCTGGTGGCCGGGTCCGGCGAGCTGGTGAACCCGGCGCAGGTGCTCACCGCCACCCAGCGCCAGCGCCTCGCGCAAGCCGCCGCCAGCGACAGCACGGTGACCATCCGCGGCGCCGATGAGGTGGGCAAGCCTGCCAGCCGGCCCAGCGCCAGCGGCACCCAGACCTGGCGCTTCCACATGGACCACACCCGCGACGTCGCGTTTGCTGCCTCGCCGGCGTTCGTGTGGGATGCGGCGCGGATCAACCTGCCCGAGGGCAAGCATGCGCTGGCGATGTCGGTGTATCCGCGCAGCGCGGTCGGCAGCGACAAGTGGGGCCGCTCCACCGAGTTCGTCAAAGCCTCGATCGAACACTTCTCGCAATGGTATCCGTACCCGTGGCCGGCGGCGGTGAACCTGGGCGGCCACGGCGCCGGCATGGAATATCCGGGCATCGTCTTCGACGACATGGAGGACGGCGGCAAGCAACTGTTCTGGATCACCGCGCACGAACTCGGCCACGGCTGGTTCCCGATGATCGTCGGCTCCAACGAGCGCCGCCATGCGTTCATGGACGAGGGCTTCAATACCTTCATCGACGTCTACGCCTCCGACGCGATCAACCATGGCGAATTCGCGCCCAAGCGCGATGGCGAGTACGCGCCCGGCGGCGGCAACCCGGTGGACGAGATCCTGCCACTGCTGGCCGACGCGCAGGCGCCGACCCTGCTCGATCGCGCCGACGCCACCAGCGAGACCTACCGGCATCCGCTGACCTACTTCAAGGGCGCGCTGGGCCTGGTGCTGCTGCGCGAACAGATCCTCGGCCCGGCGCGCTTCGATCCGGCGTTCCGCAAGTACATCGCCACCTGGGCCTACAAGCACCCCACGCCGTCGGATTTCTTCCGGCTGATGGAGAGCGAGGCCGGCGAGGACCTGAGCTGGTGGTGGCGCGGCTGGTATTTCAACAACTGGCAGCTGGACATGGGCGTGCCCGCGGCCGCTTACGTCGACCATGATCCGGCCAAGGGCCTGCTGGTGACCTTGGGCAGCTGCCAGAAGCTGGTGATGCCGGCGACCTTGCGCATCGACTTCGCCGACGGCAGCCATCTCGATCAGCGCGTGCCGGTGGAGACCTGGATGCAGCAGACCCAGCCGCAGATCCGGGTGCCGAGTACGCAGAAGGTGCTGCACGTGACCCTGGATCCGGACCATGTGCTGCCCGACGCCGACCGCAGCGACAACCGCCTGGACACGGTGAGCTGAGCGCGTCGCGGCCATCCGGCGCCTGTTCGGCGTCGGATGGCCCGCGCAAACGTGCTGCGGCCGCAACATTCGCGGCCGCGCAGCGCCGGCGTGCGCTTGTCCCTGCGCAGTGCGCCGACGGCGATGGCGATGCGCGCGATGCACGGTCGTTCGCCGTCGTTGCCGGCGAGGTGCGTCCAACGCAGCGTGCGTGCGGACGGCCTGTCCCCGGCTGTCGCTGTCTGTCTCCTGCGGACCGTGCGTGTCCGCTTGTCCTGTCCCGCGCGGCGAACGGAGCGCAGGGTTCCAGTTCTGCGTCGCGGCGATTGCACCGGCCGCCGCGTGCATTCCAAGAATGCCGCCGGCCCCCACGCCCCGTGCCGGCGCATGCATGCACTGTCATGCGTCCTGCACTCATCGCGACAGATGGGAGAGACATCATGCAGCAGCAGTTCCGCAGGGGCGCACTGGCGCTCGCTCTGGCCGTCGGCGCCGCCCCGGCCTTCGCCGGCCCGGTCGGCTACGGCGCCAACACCACCGGTGGCGGCAACGCCATTCCGGTCAACGTCGCCACGATGGAGGCGATGCAGGCGGCGATCGACAACTACGCCGGCTCCGGCGGCCTGGTGCTCAACTACACCGGCAGCTTCAACTACGCCAGCATCACCGACGTATGCACGCAATGGAAGCTGCCGGCCAAGACCGTGCAGATCAAGAACAAGCGCGACATCACCATCAAGGGGGCGAACGGCTCCTCGGCCAACTTCGGCGTGCGCGTGGTCGGCAATGCGCACAACGTCATCATCCGCAACATGACCATCGGCCTGCTGCCCGGCGGCGAGGACGCCGATTCGATCTCGCTGGAAGGCAATTCCAGCGGCCAGCCGTCCAACATCTGGGTGGACCACAACACCATCTTCGCCTCGCTGACCAAATGCCCCGGCGCCGGCGACGCGTCCTTCGACGGCGGCATCGACATGAAGAAGGGCGTCAACCACGTCACCGTGTCGTACAACTACATCCACGACTACCAGAAGGTCGCGCTCAACGGCTACAGCGACAGCGATACCCAGAACGCCGCCGCGCGCACCACCTACCATCACAACCGCTTCGAGAACGTGGAATCGCGCCTGCCGCTGCAGCGGCGCGGGTTGAGCCACATCTACAACAACTACTTCAACAACGTCTTCACCTCCGGCATCAACGTGCGCATGGGCGGGGTGGCGCTGATCGAAGCCAACTACTTCGAGAACATCAAGAACCCGGTGACCTCGCGCGACAGCAGCGAGATCGGCTACTGGGACCTGATCAACAACTACGTCGGCAGCGGCATCACCTGGACGGTGCCGGAGAGCACCAGCAAGCCCTACGCCAACGCCACCACCTGGATCTCGTCCAAGACCTATCCCGAGTCGCTGGGTTACATGTACACGGCGATCCCTGCCGCGCAGGTCAAGGCCAAGGTCATCGCCACCGCCGGTGCCGGCACCAACCTGGCCGAGTGAGGCACGCCGCCTCCGCGCCCGACGGCGCGGAGGCCGGTCGCCCGGGCGGTCGCGGATATATGCCGTTTACGACATTCTTGATGTGCGCGTGGCAATGCCTGCGGCGGTAAGTGTGACGTGCGCCAGCGCCGCTAAGGCGCCTTCTAGTCCTTGTTTCACGTGGAATTTACCGGTGCGCAACGGTGGCGTGAGGGAGACGCTCAGCGTGTACATCGTAGTCACGATGCTGAGGGAATTTAGAAAACTGTGCGCAGTTGCGCATCAAGATTCCGGGCGTATCGCCGTTACCTAGTACGAGTACCCGCATGGGACACCCCCGATGCGGCCGGTGCTGGAAGTGTCTTTTCCTTCTTCTCCGTCGCATCGCGCCCAGGCCGTTGGCCCGAGGGTGTCCTGCGCGATCCAGGTCGTGGCGCGGGCTGCTCTCCTTTTCTTACTTGGTGGCCCCTCATGATCGGAATCCTGCAACGCTACAACGTCGGGACGCGGCTCGCGTCCGCCTTCGGCGTCCTCATCCTGCTCTCCTGTGCGCTCGTCGTCGCCGGGCTGCTGACGCTGAAACAGGCGCGCGAGATGATGGACACCATCGTCAACCGGCGCATGCAGATCCTCGATTACACCGGCGAAATGCGCAATGCCAGCGCACAGGTGGCGGTCAATCTGCGCAACATCGTGCTGCCGACGACGCAGGAAGAGAACGAGCGGTTCGCCAAGGCCGTCGACCAGCAGCGCCGCTACTACGGCGAGGTCCACGACAAGCTCTATGCGATCCCGGTCAGCGATGCCACCGGCGCGCAAATGCGCAAGGCCATCGACCAGGCTTACGAGCGGACGCGCGTCGCCAATCAGAAGGTGCTGGATCTGGGCATGACCAACAGGCCCGACGAAGCGTTGAAGGTGCTGATGACGCAGGCCGGACCGGCAACGCAGCAATGGCAGGAGGCGATCAATACCTATGCCGACCGGCAACGCACGCGCGGCGCCGAAGCCTACGCCAGCGCCAACGTCGCGATGGACCGTGGCCGCAGCCTGCTGGTGGCCGGTGGCGTGCTCGTGGTGCTGGTCAGCGGTCTGCTGGCCTGGCTGATCACCCGCAGCCTGACCGTGCCGCTGACCCGCGCCACGCGTGTCGCCGAGGCCATCGCCAGCGGCAAGCTCGACAACGACGTACGTACCGATGCCCGCGATGAAACCGGACGTCTGCTGGTCGCGATGCAGGGCATGCAGCAGCAGGTCGGCAACCTGATCGGCGCGCAGTTGGAAATGGCCAAGCGCCACGACGCGGGCGAAGTCAGCCATCGCATCGAAGCGCAGGCCTTCCCGGGCGACTACGGGCGCATGGCGGCCGAGACCAATGCGCTGGTGGCCTCGCACCTGGCGGTGAAGACGCGCCTGGCGCAGATCATGGGCCGCTACGCGATCGGCGACCTGTCGCAGGACATGGACCGCCTGCCTGGCGAGGAGGCGGTGCTGAGCCAGACCATGGACGAGGTCAAGGCCAACCTGTCGGCGATGAACGGGCAGATCAAGCAACTGGCGACGTCCGCCGCCGACGGCGACTTCAGCGCGCGCGGCGACGCCGAGCGCTTCCAGTACGACTTCCGGGTGATGGTGGACAGCCTCAACCAGCTGATGGCCACCGCCGATGGCAACCTGCAGGCGCTGTCGACCCTGCTGCAGGCGATCGCCGCGGGCGATCTGACCGCGCGCATGCACGGCGACTTCCGCGGCGTGTTCGCGCAGATGCGCGACGACGCCAACGCCACCGCCGAACAACTAGCCGGCATCGTCGGCCGCATCAAGCATTCGGCAGTGTCGATCAATGCCGCGGCCAGCGAGATCGCCGCCGGCAACGACGATCTGTCGCGCCGCACCGAGCAGCAGGCCGCCAGCCTGGAAGAAACCGCAGCCTCGATGGAGGAACTGACCTCCACCGTTCGCCAGAACGCCGAGCACGCGCGCCAGGCCAATCAGCTCGCCGCCGGCGCGGCCTCGGTCGCCTCGCAGGGCGGCGACGTGGTCGGCCAGGTGGTGACCACCATGAGCGGCATCGAGGATGCGTCGCGGCGCATCGCCGACATCATCTCGGTGATCGACGGCATCGCCTT
>NZ_AQOK01000760.1:0-2969 GCF_000364645.1 Xanthomonas sp. SHU 308
GGCGGTGGAAGCCGCGCGTGCCGGCGACCAGGGGCGCGGTTTCGCCGTGGTCGCCAGCGAGGTGCGCACCCTGGCGCAGCGCTCGGCCAGCGCGGCCAAGGAGATCAAGAGCCTGATCGACGATTCGGTGAGCCGCGTCGCCGAAGGTTCGGTCCTGGTCGACCAGGCCGGCAAGACCATGACCGAGATCGTGACCTCGGTGCAGCGTGTCACCGACATCATGGGGGAAATCTCCGCCGCCTCGCAGGAGCAGTCGGCCGGCATCGAGCAGGTCAACCAGACCGTGACGCAGATGGACGAGAGCACCCAGCAGAACGCGGCCTTGGTGGAAGAAGCCAGTGCGGCGGCGCGCTCGATGGAGCAGCAGGCGGTGGAACTGAGCCAGGCGGTGGCGCTGTTCAAGCTCGACGCATCGGCGGCCACGCCGGTAGCGCAGGCGCCTCGGCACCATGCCACCGCGACGCCCGCGGGCAAGCGCAACGTCCTTCCGGCAGCGGCCAAGGCCGCACCTGCGCGGCGTGCGGCGCAGCCGGCGGCGGCGATGGCGCTGGACAAGGATTGGCAGGAGTTCTGAGCCGCACGGCGCCTGTCATCGGTGAGCGGCGCAATGCGCGTCGCTCGCCTGTCGCGTGTCGGTTGCCTTGCGGCCGCCGGTGCCGCATCCCGCAGATCCGAGGATGTTCCACTGCGGTCTCGATGCCATGCCTGCCTTGGCGCGGCACGCTGTTTCTGACCGACGCCCACGCCGCGCGCGTGGGCGTCCTGCTCCGCCCTCACATCTGCGTGGGGCTTACGCGCGTGTTGCCCGCGTGAGCATCCAGCACGTTGTCACGTGCGCCGCCGCCGTGCGGCAGACGCCGTGCGCGTGATGCGACGCGTCCCTTGTCCGACAGCATCGCTGCCGCCGTGGCTGCGGCCGCGGGTTCCCGGCTGACGCTGCGAAGTGACGGCGATCGCGTTCCTGGTCTTCGCAGCGCGTGTCGAGGTCGCCGCTGTGCGGTCAATCGGAAAACTTTTTCCTCGCTGCGACCTCGCGCCGCAAGCAAGCGTCGTGCCGGCCGTTGCAACATGACGTGCACGCGCTCTTCACGCGAAAACGCCGATCCGGACGCTGTGCGAATGGCCTCTCCACATCCCTGTGATGTGCCTGAGGGTGTTCAATAAATTCCGTGCAATCGCCTCTCAAGTCCCCGCGCCGGGCGCCGTTACATCGCCCGCACATCGAGCGGAATGCGTCATCAAGCGTCTGATTAAAAACGCTTTTTCACGACTCATTCATCTCGTTCGATGCGGGCGCGCACAACGGCGGCTGGTCGGCGTGCGTGGTCCGCGGCGTTCCATCGCCCCTCTCATTCCCCCAAAGGCCATTCCATGATTGCATTCCTTCAGCGCTACAACGTCGGTGCCCGGCTCGCCACCGCGTTCGGCATCCTCATCCTGTTGTCCTCGGCGCTGGTCGTCGCCGGGCTTCTGACCCTGTTCCAGGCGCGCGAGCGACTGGACGGCATCGTCAACCGCAACATCGCCGCCATCCGCGCGTCCAGCGACATGCTCAACGCCAGTTCGGTCGTGGCCATCAATGTCCGCAACATCGTGTTGCCGACCTCCCAGGAAGACAACATCCGCTTCGCCAAGGTCATCGTCGAGCAGCGCGCACGCTACCAGGAGGCGCGCAAGCGGGCGGGCGCCATCCCCAGCGGTGCGCAGAGCCAGGCCGTGCTGGAGGACGTCGATCGCGCCCGGCAGATGACCGTGGACGTCAACAACCGGGTGATGGATCTGGGCATGCACGACAAGCCGGACGAGGCCCTGGCCCTGCTGATGCGGGAGTCCGCGCCGCTGACGCAGAAATGGCAGGACGCCATCGCCCGCTATGCCGATCTGCAGGCCACCCGCAGCAACGAGGCCTATGCGGAAGCGACGGCGGCGATGGCGCGTGGGCGCGCCATGCTCATCGCCGGCGGACTGGCGGTGGTGCTGGTCAGCAGCCTGCTGGCGTGGCTGATCACCCGCAGCCTGACCGTGCCGCTGAATCGCGCCACCCGTGCCGCCGAGGCCATCGCAGCCGGCCGCCTGGACAACGACGTGGCCACCGACGCGCGTGACGAACCCGGCCGCCTGCTGCTGGCGATGGGTGGGATGCAGACGCAGTTGCAGCGCTTCTCCCGCGAAACCGCGTTGATGATCGAGCTGCACGCCGACAAGGACATCAGCCACCGCATGCCGCAGGACTTCCCCGGCGTGTACGGCGAACTGAGCAAGGGCATCAACACCATGATGTTCGAGCACCTGGACGCCATCGTCGAGGCGGTCGAGATCCTCAACGAATACGCCAACGGCGATCTGCGCCGCGATGCGCGCCGCCTGCCCGGCAGCCGTGCGGTGCTGCACGAGTCGATGGACGCGGCCAAGGCCAGCCTGCTGGCGATCAATACCGAGATCAAGCGCCTGGCCGCGGCCGCCGCTGCCGGCGACTTCAGTGCCCGCGGCGATGCGGCCAGTTTCCAGCACGACTTCCGGCTGATGGTGCAGGACCTCAACGCGATGATGGAGGTCAGCGACCGCAACCTGGGCAAGCTGTCCGCCCTGCTGCAGGCGATCGCCGCCGGCGACCTCACCGCACGCATGCATGGCGACTTCCACGGCGTGTTCGCGCGGATGCGCGACGATGCCAACGCCACCGCCGACCAGTTGACCGGCATCGTCGGCCGCATCCAGACCGCCGCGGTCAGCATCAATGCCGCCGCCAGCGAAATCGCCACCGGCAACGACGACCTGTCGCGCCGCACCGAGCAGCAGGCGGCGAGCCTGGAAGAAACCGCCGCGTCGATGGAGGAACTGACCTCCACGGTCAAGCAGAACGCCGAGCATGCCCGCCAGGCCAACCAGCTCGCCAGCGGCGCGGCGTCGGTCGCGTCCCAGGGCGGTGCCGTGGTCGGTCAGGTGGTCGAGACCATGAGCGGCATCGA
>NZ_AQOK01000761.1:0-509 GCF_000364645.1 Xanthomonas sp. SHU 308
GTTCGCGGTCGTTGCCAGCGAAGTGCGCACCCTGGCGCAGCGTTCGGCCAATGCCGCCAAGGAGATCAAGACGCTGATCGACGATTCGGTGACGCGCGTTGCCGAAGGCTCGGCGCTGGTCGACCGGGCCGGCAGCACCATGCAGGAGATCGTGGCCTCGGTGCAGCGCGTCACCGACATCATGGGCGAGATCTCCGCGGCCTCGCAGGAGCAGTCCGCCGGCATCGAGCAGGTCAACCAGACCGTCACCCAGATGGACGAAAGCACGCAGCAGAACGCGGCGCTGGTGGAAGAAGCCACCGCGGCGGCGCGCTCGATGGAGCAGCAGTCGGTGGAGCTGACCCAGGCCGTGGCGCTGTTCAAGCTGGACGGCGCGCCGGCTGCGGCGCCGATGCCAGCTCCGTTGCCGCGCGGCAGGCACGCGACGCAGACGATGACGCGCGGTCCGCGCCCGCAGGCCGCGGCCGTACCGGCACGCCGCGCGCCGTCGTTCGCGGCGGCGGGGGGGC
>NZ_AQOK01000762.1:0-202 GCF_000364645.1 Xanthomonas sp. SHU 308
TGGCCGCGGGGCGCTCGCGCGCGGCCGGGCTCGCCGCGGCACTGGGCATGGGCGTGGGCTGCGCGCTGTTCGCGTTGGCGGCCTTGTTCGGCCTGCAGGCGTTGCTGGAGCGGGTGCCGGCGCTGCATCGCGCGGTGTCGGTCGCCGGTGCCGCCTATCTGCTGTGGCTGGCCTGGCGGGCGTGGCGGACGCCGGCGTCGCT
>NZ_AQOK01000763.1:0-5929 GCF_000364645.1 Xanthomonas sp. SHU 308
CATCGCGCCGGAACAGCAGGTGCCGGCGGTGCGCTCGGCCTTCGTCATGGGCCTGTTGACCCAGCTCGGCAACCCGCAGACCGCGCTGGTGTTCGCCGGCCTGTTCGCCGCGCTGCTGCCGGCGCAGCGTGTGCCCGCCGAGTACGTGGCGCTGCCATCGCTGGCCTTCGCCATCGATGCGGCCTGGTTCGCGCTGGTGGCCGGGTTGCTGTCCGCACCGGCGCCGCGGCGCTGGTGGTCGCGCGCGCGGCGGCCGCTGGACCGGCTCAGTGCGGTGCTGATGAGTGGCCTGGGCCTGCGCCTGCTGTGGCGGGCGGTGTAGCCGCAAGCGCAGGCGTGTCGCGCTGCTCCGGTAGCGTGCGTGTTCGACGCCGGCAATGCGTGCCGTGCGCCTCCCGCTACGCCGGATCCGCCGTCGGCGCCGCGCTGTCGAGGGCGCCGTGCATGGCCGCCATGGGGGCTGGCCCTGTGGCGCTGTCCAGGCAGATCCGGCTCTTGCCGTCGCGCTTGGCCGCATACAGCGCACGGTCGGCACGCTTGAGCAGATCCGAGACGTCGCCGTCGGGATGCATGCGCGCGATCCCGGCGCTGAACGTGAAGGCCACGCCCTTGGCGCGGGTCTGGCGCACGCGTTCCAGCAACCGCTGCAGCAGGGCATCGGTCTGCGCGTCGCTCATGCCGTCGAGCACGATGCCGAATTCCTCGCCGCCGAGCCGGCCGACCCGGCAGCCGTGCCCGAGCCGGGTCAGTTCGGCGGCCAGGGCCAGCAACACCGCATCGCCGACATCGTGGCCATGGCGGTCGTTGACCTGCTTGAAGTCGTCGATGTCCAGCATCGCGAACTGCAGCGTGCCGCGGCGACCGCGCTCGGCCGCCAGCGCATGCAGTTGCGCCATCAGGGCGCGCCGGTTGGCCAGCCCGGTCAACGCATCGGTCTCGGAGATGCGCCGGTAGTCTTCCTTCAGACGGTAGGTGATCAGCATGCTGCGCGCGAAGGTGCGGTTCATGGCCAGGCCGATCAGCGACACCGCGGCGACCAGCAGCCCCAGCAGCATCGGGTCGCTGGCGGCCGCCGGTGGCAGCGACCGACCGGTCAGCATGATCGTCCAGGTGTATGCCAGCGCCAGCAGGTAGTCGCGCGTGAACGGGAACAGCAGATTGATGCCCAGGCACAGGGTGACCGTGGTCGGCAGCCACCAGAATTCGCCATGTACGCCCATCTGCCGCAGCTCGATCTGATACGCCCACGACAGCAGCAGCACGTACAGCGCGCCGCTCAGGCGCCAGTGCCAGAAGCGGCGGACCAGCAGGGTGCAGGCGGCGGTGCCGAGCAGCGCGGCCAGCAGGATCAAATTGACCAGGCCCCATGGTCGCTGCAGATACGGATTGAATAGCAGCGTCGCGACCCAGATCGACAGGGTCAGCGCTTGGATGGCGGTGGTCGACCGGCCTAGCAGGTGGCGGATGTACTCCGGGTACGTCATGTGCTGCCCAACGGCGCGTCCCGGCCGGTTCGTGATGTGCGGACGCCGACGCGCACGCGCTGGATCGATGGCAGCTTATCGGCATGCCGGCGTGGCGGCTTGAGTGGCCGCAGCGTCTGCGGTTCAGCCTGTTCGTGCCGCACGCAGCGGCGGTGAAGCGGGGTGGACGTCTGCGCTGTCTGCGTCGGGCCTGATGCGCGTGCACCACGAGCGAGTGCGCTGCGGGGCGGCGGCATGCGCCGCCCCGCGTGGGCTGTTGGTACTGCGTGCTACAGCGACGTGGCGGCCGGCAGCGCGGGATCGCCCGCGAACGCCGTGGACGTGCCGGCCGACACCGGCGTGGCGCCGTCCAGGCGAAGGCTGCCGTTGCCCGCCTGCCGGGCGGCGGACAGCGCGCGGTCGGCGCGGGCGAGCAGGTCGGACAGTTCGCCGCGGGCCGGCAACGAGGCCAAGCCGACGCTGCAGGTGAAGCTGGCGCCGTCCACGCGCAGGCCGCGGATGCGCTGTTGCAGGCGCTGCACCAGTGCGCTCGCCTTGTCCTGCGACACGCCCTCGAACAGCAGGCCGAACTCCTCGCCGCCGAGGCGGCCGACGCGGCAACGCGGATCCAGCCGCACCAGTTCCGTCGCCAGCGCCTGCAGCACCGCATCGCCGACGTGGTGACCGTGCTCGGCGCCGATCCGCTCGAAGTCGTCGATGTCCAGCATGGCCAACTGCACGGCGTGCTGGGTGCCGACCGCTGCCTGCAGGTCGGCCATCAGCGCGCGCCGGTTGGGGATGCCGGTCAGTGCGTCGGTCGCGGCCAGACGCCGATAGCCTTCCTTCAGTGCGTGGTTGCTGCGCATGGTGGTGACGAAGATACGGTTCAACGCGAACCCGACCATGGTCACCGCCGCCACCAGGATCTCCAGCAGCGGCAGGTCGGCGGAGGCCGGCACCAGGCTGTCGTGCCAGCCGAGCATGATCGCCCAGGTGCAGGCCAGCGCCAGCAGATAGTCGCGCGCGTGGCAGAACAGCAGGCTGTAGCCCAGGCTCAGGGTCACCGCCACCGGCAGCATCCAGGGCAGGCCGGCGCCGCCCATATGGTGCAACTGCAGCCGGAATGCGGCGTCGAACGCGATCACCGACAGGAAGGCGCTCAACCGCCATTGCCAGAAGTGCCTGGCCATGCGCATGACCGCGGCGCTGCCGAGCATGGCGGCGAACGCCAGCGCATAGCGCGCGTCCAGTGGGTGGCTCAGGTAGGGATTGCACAGCAGCAGCGCCAGCCAGACGCCCAGGGTCAGGCCCTGGATCGCCAGGATCGGCGTGTCGAGGGTGCGGCGGACATGAAGGTGGTAGTTCATCTGCTCTCCCAGAGCGCCGCGGCACTCCAGCGTCTGCGGCACGGCCGGTCGGTGGTCCAGCGCGGTCCGTCGGTCGCTGGGGCGTCGTCACCGGTTAGCGGCCGCTGCAGGCAGAGCTTTAATGGATGTGTCGCGGCGTGCGTGTCGCCCGCCTGGGTGGTGGTCCGACACCCGCCTGGACGCGACCGGGCCTGCCGGTCACTCTGGTTCTGCCGCCACGCGCGGGTGGGCGCGCCCCGGCCGACCTGTTCAAGGCCGGCCGGGTGGCGTGCGCAGGCGCCGCGGCCGCGCGCGCTTACTCGAAGCGCACGCAGTGGCCGTAGCGTTCGGGCTGGATGTCGATGCCCGAGGCATCGGCCTGGTTGCTCTTGCGCCACAGGTTGGGGCGGAACTTCGGGCCGGTGCAGTTGGCCGCGCTGTCCACGCCGATGGTGTAGGTGTAGGGATTGCCGCGGAAGGTGTTGTTCTCGAAGGTGTTGTCCTGGCTCATGCTGTTGTCCCAGCACAGGATCTGCGGCGTGCGCTGGCGGATCGAGCAGGTCAGGTAGAGCCCGGCGCCCTTGTTGTCGATGAACTGGTTGCCCGCGAACAGGTTGCGCCGCGCGTCGGCCAGGTACACGCCCTGGCTGCCGTTGCGCTCCAGGCGGTTGTCGCGGATCTCGCTGTCTTCCAGATGCTCGGTGGTGATGCCGGCGGCGACGTTGTCGTGGATCACGTTGTCGATCAGCTTGACCTTGGCGGTGCGGTTGAACGACACCCCGTCCCAGGTCGCGCCGGACACGTCGTTGTGCGCGATCAGCAGGTCGCGGCTGTCGAACTCGCTGAGCAGGCAGGCGCTGCGGCACTTGCTCGCCCGCAGGTGGGTCAGCTGGATGTTCTGGCCGTTGCGCACCACCACCAGGCTGTTGCTCAGGTACGGGCGTTCGGGCATGAACTCCTTGTCGATGGTGCCGCCGACGATCTGCAACTGCTCCACGCGCACGTCGCGGATCGGCCGGATCGGGCGCTCGTTCTGGTAGTCGCCGATGACGATGGTCGGCTGCTGCACGTGGTCGCGCATGCGCAGCACGGTGCTGTCGCCCTGGCCGCGCAGGCGCAGACCGTCGCGCTGGATCGAGATCAACTTGCCGACCGGGAACTCGCCGGCGCTCAGGCACACGGTGGCGGGTTTGCCGTCGTTGGGGACGCGGTCGATCGCGGCCTGCAGATCGTCGCCGGGTTGGGCGCGCACGCTGCAGTCGGAGGCGGCCGCGGGCGCGTCGGCAGCCGGCGCGGCACAGGCGGAAAACGACACGGCCGCGGCGAGCGGCAGCAACAGGGCGAGCAGGGGAGGGCGCTTCATCGGTAGGCAGACTCGGCAGTGGGGGAAGGGGGAAGGCAGGCCGGCGTATGCGGTCGGACGCCGGCTCGGAGCCGATCGCGGGTCATTGTGGTGCGGACGGGCTTAATGTCAGCGTGTGCCGGGTCGGGCCGGGCAGGAACTTTGTGGCGCGGCCCTGCACCCAGTCGGCGTGGCCGGCGCCCCAGAACGGCGACAGCGGGTGGCCGCTCTGGCCGCCGGGCATGTGCACGATGCCGTCGGCCTCGTGACCCGGTGCCACCACCATGCGCTCGGAGGCGCCGAACGCCGGGCGCTGCACCCGCGGCATGTCGTCGTCGCCGGGGAGCGGCGTGTCCGGCATGCACAGCCAGCCGCGCAGCGGCGCCGGCAGGCCCTGCGCCAGCGGATGGCAGATCGCCGCACGGTTCTCCTGGCCCCAGCGGCGCGTGTCCAGCGGGCCATCGGCCTGCAGGTGCGTGCGCACCTCGGCGGCGGCGTCTTCCAGCAGCGCTTGCCAGCTGCCATAGCGGCGCGGCAGCAGGTGCAGCGGCTGTTGCTGCAGCAGCGGCCAGGCCACGCCTTCCAGTTGCGGCAGCGGCGGTGGCGCGGGCGCGGTATCTGCGTTCGATCCGGTACGGACCGGCGCGATCAGGCCGTCGCGGATCCGGGTCAGCACCGCCAGGCGCCAGGCGCGCACCAGGGTGTAGCTCACCGAACCGGTGCTGGCGCGGCCTTCCCAGTGCTTGGCCGCTTGCGAGATGGCGTGCAACGCCGGCGTCGCCGCACCGGCATCGCGTTGCTGCAGCAGCGCCCACCAGCGCTGCAGGAACAGGGCGCGGTCGTCGAGCTGGATCGCCAGCAACTGCCGTTCGTCGAGGTGCGGATGCAGGCGCAGGTCGTCGCGGATCTGCTGTGCGCGTGCGCCCAGCGCGTAGCCGCCGTCGCCGAGCGGTGCCAGTTCGGCGCCGCCGACCACGCGGGCATTGGCGGTCCACAGTTGCCCGTCGGCGGGGTCGATGCGCTGCGGCGACTGGCTGGTGGACAGCGGCCATGGCGCGCAGCGCGCCTCCGCCGGCACTGTCGCACGCACGTCGTGCATCACCGCATCGGCCGCGCAGTGCGGAGCGCGCAGCGGCAGCGGGCCGAGCACGCGCCAGCCGATGTGGCCGTCGCGGTCGGCCAGCACCAGGTTCTGTGCCGGCGTGGCGATGTGCTGCGCACGGGCGAAGGCATCGGGCAGGGTGTCGGCGCGGGCGAAGTCGGCCAGCCCCAGATTCAGCGCACCCGGCAACTGCGCGGCCCAGCGCAACGCCAGCGCGCTGCCGTCGGGTTCGTGTTGCAGGATCGGGCCATAGGCGGTGTCTTCGACCTGCAGTTCGGTGTCGGGGGCGCCCGAGACCTTGATCCGTTCGCGATGCACGGTGACCGGCGTGCAGCCGGGCTGCGCCACCGCGGCGCACGGCGTGAGCCGGTACCAGTCGGCGGTATCGGCATAGCTGTTGGTGAACCCCCAGGCGACGTGACCGTTGCTGCCGACGATCACCGCCGGCAGGCCGGGCAGCGAGAATCCGGACACGTCCACGTGGCCGCCCGGCGCCTGCGCATCGGCATAGCGCAGGCGTACGCGGAACCACAGGCTGGGCGCGCGCAGGCCCAGATGCATGTCGTTGGCGACGATGGCGCGGCCGTCGGCGGTGCGGCTGCCGGCGATCGCCCAGTTGTTGCTGCCGGGCGCGCTGGTGGCGACCGCCTCGGTCGCGGCGGGGGCGGGCGCGCCC
>NZ_AQOK01000764.1:0-1908 GCF_000364645.1 Xanthomonas sp. SHU 308
GGGCGGGCGGCGCCTTGGGCGCGGTGGACGACGCGGTGGTCGCGGCGCCGTCGGCCGGCTTGGGCGTGGGCTGGCGGTCGCACCCGGCCAGCAGGGCGGCAGCGGCGAACAGCGGGAACAGCAGGCGCATGGCGGTCATGCAAGGTCTCCAATCTCGGTGTAGAGGTCGCCGACGCGACGCTTGAGCACGTCGCGCAACGGCAGGCGCAGTTCGTCCAGCGCGCGGCACGCCGCCTGGCCCAGGGCGTCGTCGCGGCACGGCAGATAGGTCTCGACGACAGGGATGCGCAGTTGGCAATTCTCGTACAGCTCGGCCACCGGCACGTCGCTCAGGTCGCGAGCCAGCATCCAGTCGCCCTGCTCGGTACGACTGAGCAGGCGGATGCGCTCCAGTTCGCACAGCAGTTCCTGCACCAGCGAATCGGTCAGCATCGGCTCCAGTTCCAGGAGTTGGTCCTCATGCAGCCCCCTGCCCTGCCTGCGCGCCTGCGCGAAGCGCCCGAGCAGGCGCAGCAGGCCGTAGATCTCATAGCCGGCGGGCAGGCGCATCGAGGCCGGCTGGTAGCGGAAGGCGGCGATCGAAGAGGACACCGAGGCGCCGAGCAGGATCGCGATCCAGCTCAGGTAGATCCACAGCAGGAAGATCGGCACGAACGCGACCGTGCCGTAGATGCGCTGGTACGACTGGAAGCTGCCCAGGTACAGGCTCAGGCCCCATTTCACCAGTTCCAGCAGCAGCACCGCCAGCAGTGCACCCGGCACCGCATGGCGCAGCTTGACCGTGTGATGCGGCACCACCCGGTACACCAGGGTGATGCAGACGAATTCGATCAGCACCGGCGCCACGCTCAGCACCACCTGCGCCAGCAGCCGGCCCTCGCTGGTCTTGAACAGCGGCAGCGCGAAGAACCGCGCCGACACCGCCAGCGACGCCGCGGCCAGCAGCGCGCCGAGGGTCAGCACGGTCCAGTACACCAGGAAGCGGGTCAGCTGCGGCCGCGCCGACACCACCCGCCAGATCTGGTTGAAGGTCTGCTCGACGCTGTTGAGGGTGATCAGCAGCGAGACCACCAGCGCGATCACACCGGCGGTGGTCAGTTGCCCGGCGCTGGCCGAGAACTGCCGCAGGTAGGACTCCACCGAACGCGCCGCGGCCGGCACGAAGTTGGAAAAGATGTAGTCGCTGAGCTGGTCGCTCCACTTGTCGAACACCGGGAACGCCGACAACACCCCGAACACGACCACCGCCAGCGGCACCAGCGCGAAGATGGTGGTGTAGGCCAGCGAGGCCGCGGCCTGGAACAGGCGGTCGTCGAGGAAGCGCCGCCACAGGAAGCCGGCGAAGCTGCGCATGCGCGCGCGGTCGCGCAGGCGATCGGCCCAGAGATTGACGGTGTCCAGCGGCTGCATCGGGCAAGGGTACCCGATGCGCATGGACGCCGGCATCGTCGATACTGGCGGTCGTTCCGATCCACGAGAG
Organism: Xanthomonas sp. SHU 308; assembly: GCF_000364645.1. Taxonomy (NCBI): domain Bacteria; kingdom Pseudomonadati; phylum Pseudomonadota; class Gammaproteobacteria; order Lysobacterales; family Lysobacteraceae; genus Xanthomonas; species Xanthomonas sp. SHU 308. The sequence continues at coordinate 1,481 of NZ_AQOK01000764.1, forward strand.
GGCCGCATGGCCGAGATTCTGGTCCTGTACTACAGCCGTGGAGGCTCGGTGGCGCGCCTGGCGCGGCAGATCGCGCGCGGCGTCGGCGAGGTGCCGGGCATGACCGCGCGCCTGCGCACCGTGCCGCCGGTGGCGGCGGTCACCCAGACCAGCGCACCGCCGGTGCCCGACAGCGGCGCGCCGTACGTGGACGCCAGCGACCTGCGCGAGTGCGTGGGCCTGGCGCTGGGCAGCCCGACCCGCTTCGGCAACATGGCCGCGCCGGTCAAGCACTTCATCGACGGGCTCGGCGCCGACTGGGCCAGCGGCACGCTGGCCGGCAAGCCGGCGGCGGTGTTCACCTCGACCGCGTCGCTGCACGGCGGCCAGGAAGCCACCCTGCTGTCGATGCACCTGCCGCTGCTGCACCACGGCTGCCTGATCGTCGG
>NZ_AQOK01000765.1:0-201 GCF_000364645.1 Xanthomonas sp. SHU 308
CGTTGGCGGCACTGTTCGCGACCTGGTTCCACGACGATCGCCACCGCCTGGCCGCCCTGCTGGTGTTCGCGCTGCCGCCGCTGTTGCTGGCCGTGGGCGTGCTGCGCGGCTCGGCAGTGGCGCGATTCTGGAGCGGCGTCGGCGCGCTGCTGTGGTTCAGCCACGGGGTGATGACCGCCTGGAGCCACCCGCCACAGCGTG
>NZ_AQOK01000766.1:0-2749 GCF_000364645.1 Xanthomonas sp. SHU 308
TGGCGGGGCGACCGGGGCAGCCGGCGGCGGGCCCAGCGGGATCACGACGCCGACCGAAGCCAGCACGTCGCCGAACCAGTTCTGCGACGGAGCGGCAACGCTCTGATCGTCGAAGTCAGCGCGGTAGGCCACTTCGGCACGCACGGCAACGCGCTTGTCGAAGGTGGTCTGCAGACCGACGCCGGCCTTGGCGGCAAAGTTGCCGTCCTTGCGCTGGCCCGGGGAGACCGGACCGCCGGTGTCGAACTCTTCTTCCGAGCGCTGGTAGCCCAGGCCGAACAGCAGGTACGGGTTCCAGCCGCGGCCTTCCTGGATGAAGTGGCGACGCAGGTCGAACGAGATGCCGTACTGGCTCCAGTTCAGGTCCTGGTTCTTGTCGAAGTTCGGGTTCTGATAGTTCAGCTCACCGTCCAGCGACCAGTTCGGGTTGATGAACTTGCCCAGGCCCAGGGTGACGAACGGCGCATCGTTGGTGGTGCGGTCCTTGTCCTGGAAGTTGAAACCAGCCGAACCGGTCAGGTACCAGCGGTCGTCGAATTCCTGTGCGGACGCTGCCTGGGCGACGGCCAGACCGCCCAGCAACGCGGCGGTGAGAATTTTCTTGTTCATTAATACAACTCCTTGTTTCGGGGAGATAGAAACCGGTAGAGGCATGGTTCAGTACAGATGTCTCGTCACATCCAGACGGCCGTTTCCGCACGCCATCGCCGCGCACATTATGCGCGGCATAGTGAAGATGGCGTTAACGAGCACGTAACATGTGAAAGTCAACGCCAGCCCCTCCTAGGCCGTGGATACACCCTATACAGGTTGATGAAATCCCGCAATGCGGCGCGGAGATGACCGTTTGCGGTCGTAGACAACGGCTCGCAGGGCGACCCAGGTCTCACCGCGGCCGCGCCCACGGCGGCGGGTCGGCCAACTCGGCCTGCATGAACTCGACGAAGGCCCGCACCCGCGGCGGCACCAGCCGGCGCTGCGGCATCACCGCGTGGATGCCGGTTTCGGTCAGCGGGTAGTCGGCCAGCACATGGCACAACCGCCCCTGCCGCAGGTCCTCGGCCACGTGCCATTCCGAATGCAGGGCGATGCCCTGCCCGTTGACCGCGGCATCGCGCAGCACCTCGCCGAAGTTGGTCTCCAGCGGCCCGGCCACGCGGACGGCGATTTCGCCGTCGGGTCCCTGCAGCCGCCAGGTGTCCTGGCGGCCGTCGCTGCCGGTCAGCAGCAGGCAGGCGTGCGCGGCCAGGTCGGCCGGCGTGGCCGGGGTGCCGTGGCGGCGCAGGTAGTCGGGCGAGGCGCAGAGCATGCGCCGATTGCCGGCCAGGCGCCGCGCGACCAGGCTGGAGTCGCGCAGGGTGCCGATGCGGATCGCCAGGTCGAAGCCTTCGCTGACCAGGTCGACGACGTTGTCGCTGAGGTGCACGCTCAGCCGCACCTGCGGATGCAGCGCCATGAAGCGCGGCAGCAGCGGCGACACATACAGGCGGCCGAACGCCGCCGACATCGTCACCCGCAGGGTGCCGGCGGCGCTGGCGCCGGCCTGGCGCAGGCCGCCGGCCAGCGATTCCAGGTCCTCGACCAGCGGCCGCCCCTGCTCGGCCAGTTGCAGGCCTTCCGGGGTCGGGTGCAGGCGCCGCGTGGTCCGGTGCAGCAGGCGCACGCCGAGCGCGCGCTCCAGCCGCTGCAGCCGCTGGCTGGCCACCGCCACCGACAGATCCAGGCTGCGCGCGGCGGCGCTGATCGAGCCGAGGTCGAGCACGCGCAGGAACAGGGCGATGTCGCCGATCCGGTCCATTGTGTGGATTCCATTGAAAGTCGTTCAATATTTTTACTGTTTTTGCTGAGAACCTGCAGGCCTAGGCTGCCGTCCTCCCGCCACTTCCGGAGCCGCCGCATGGCCGCCTCGCTCGCCCCGCCTCCCCATCCGCCCGCTGCCGGGCGCACGCCGCTCGCGCTGTTCGCGCTGACCGCTGGCGCCTTCGGCATCGGCACCACCGAGTTCGTGATCATGGGCCTGCTGCTGCAGGTCGCCGCCGACCTGCGGGTCAGCGTTCCCGCCGCCGGGCTGCTGATCTCCGGCTATGCGCTGGGCGTGTTCGTCGGCGCGCCGCTGCTGACCGTGGCCAGCCGGCGCTGGCCGCGCAAGCGCGTGCTGCTGGCGCTGATGCTGGTGTTCACCGCCGGCAACCTGGCCTGCGCGCTGGCGCCGAGCTACGCGGCGCTGATGGCGGCGCGGGTGGTGACCTCGCTGGCGCACGGCACCTTCTTCGGCGTCGGCGCGGTGGTCGCCACCACCCTGGTGCCGCCGCAGCGCAAGGCCTCGGCGATCTCGACCATGTTCACCGGCCTCACCGTCGCCACCCTGCTCGGGGTGCCGGCCGGTGCCTGGCTGGGCCTGCACTACGGCTGGCGCGCCACGTTCTGGGCGGTGGCGGGGATCGGCGCGCTGGCCACCGTGGTGATCGCCGCGCTGGTGCCGGCCGACCGCGCCGCACCGGCGGCCGTGCCGCTGCGCGAGGAACTGCGCGCTGTCGGCCGCGCGCCGGTGCTGCTGGGACTGGCGACGACGGTGCTGGGCTATGCCGGCGTGTTCGCCGTGTACACCTATGTGCAGCCGCTGCTGACCCAGGTCACTGGAGTTTCCGAGAGTGCGGTGTCGCCGCTGCTGCTGGTGTTCGGCGTGGGCATGATCGTCGGCAACGTGCTCGGCGGACGTCTGGCCGACCGCCGCCCGCGGCAGGCGCTG
>NZ_AQOK01000767.1:0-371 GCF_000364645.1 Xanthomonas sp. SHU 308
GCTGGCGGTGGTGCTGGCGGCGCTGCCCCTGGCCTTGCCGTCGGCGCCGGCGATGACGCTGGGCATCGGCCTGCTGGGCGTGGCCGCGTTCGCCACGGTGGCGCCCCTGCAGGTGTGGGTGCTGGGCAAGGCCGGCGAGGCCGGCGAGGCCGGCCGGCATCTCGCCTCGAGCCTGAACATCGGTGCGTTCAACCTAGGCAATGCGCTGGGCGCCTGGCTCGGCGGCCTGGTGCTCGGCCATGGCGGCAGCCTGTCGCAACTGCCGTGGGTGGCGGCGCTGCTGACCCTGGCCGGATTGGCGGTGGCGCTGGGCGCGCTGCGGCTGTCGCCGGCCGCTGCCAGCCCTGCGGCCAGCACCGGCGCGGGCTGCG
>NZ_AQOK01000768.1:0-411 GCF_000364645.1 Xanthomonas sp. SHU 308
GGCGACGTTGCTGGCGGCAGCCGGCGTAGCGCTGGCCGGGGTGGCGTTGCTCGGCGCCGCATCAAGGGTCACCACCTGGGCGTTGACGTCGTTGCGGACCTTGACCGCCTGCAGGCGCACGGATTCGGCCTGGGCGCGATCGGCATACGGTCCGATCCGCACCCGCCAGGCCTGGCGCCCACCGATCGTGGCCTGCTCGCGAAAGCCCGGCAGCTGCGCCTGCTTGAGCCGCGCGATCACCGCATCGGCGTCGGCGGCGGTGGCGTAGGCGCCGAAATTCACCGCGTAGTTGCCGGCGGCCGTGCTCGGCGGCAACGGTTGCGCGGCGCTGCCCGCGGCCGGATCGGCCAGGTCGGCGGCATCGGGGTTGTCCTTGACCGGCGCCGGCGCGGCGGCTGGCGCAGCGGCGGC
>NZ_AQOK01000769.1:0-7341 GCF_000364645.1 Xanthomonas sp. SHU 308
TGCGATGCCCAGCGCCTCGATGGCGTCGATGCGCACCAGGACGGCGCGCACGGCGTTCTCGCCCTCGGCGTGCAGCAGCAGGCGTGCGCCCGGCTGTACGCCAGGGATGCGCTGCGCCGCATCCAACGGCGTACACGTCTGCATCACCATGAGCTGCCAGCGCACGGTGCCGTAGTCGTTGGCCTGCCAATGGATGCGGCACAGCACCGCGCCCGGCAGGAACATGGCACTGCGCCGCCAGCGGTCGAGCCGGTGCAGGCGCACGGGCTCACCGAAGCGCAGGTAGACGTTGAAACGGGGCTCGATGGAGGCCAGCGCCACGCGCGTGAGCGGCGCGCCGGCTGGAGGATGGGACGCGGCTGCGTGCGCGGCGGTGGCCGCGAAGGTGGCGAGCGCCGGGGCCGGGGTCGGGACCGGCGAAACGGATGCACTCATCGTGTGTTCTCCCTGCGTTGTTCGGGAAACTCGCGCTCCAACAGGCCGCGCAGCAGGTCGGCCACGGTCACGCCTTGCGTGAAGGCCGAGACCTTGATGCGCGCCCGCATCGCGGGCGTGATGTCGAGGGTGAGGCGCGCCGTGTAGAGGTCGCCCTTGGTCAGCGCATCGGCATCGCCCTGGCGGATCCACGCCTCGGCGTGCGGATTGGCCGGCGGGCGCGCGCCGATGCCGACGCGCTTTGCCGCTCGCTTGCCGTTCGGTGGCGGCATCGCGGTCATGTCAGCCACCGCAGCAGTTCGTCCACCAGGGCAGTGATCTCGCGCGCGGCGGTACTGCCGGGCGCCGTCTCGCGGGCGAGCCGGCCGGCGGCCACGCTGTCGGCGAAGACGATGCGTTGATGCACTTCCGCGCGCAGCGCGGGCAGCGGCTGGTCGGCGAGCGCCTGGCGCGCTTCGCGCCCGATCACGGTGGTGCTGACGCGCCGGTTGATGACGAAGGCCGCGCGCAGCGTAGGCCGGAACACCTGCGCCTCGCGGATCAGCGCCACCATCTCGGCGCTGGCCCACAGGTCGTAGGGGCTGGGCTGCACGGGGATCAGCACGCGCTCGGCCGCCAGTAGCGCGGAGCGCGCCAGGGCGGCGATGCGCGGCGGGCCGTCGATGACGACGTGATCGGCGCGACGGGCCAGCTCCGGCGCTTCCTGGTGCAGCGTCTCGCGGGCCAGGCCCACGGCACTGAACAGCCGTGGCAGGCCTTGCTGGGCACGCCGCTGCGTCCAGTCGAGCGATGAGCCTTGCGGGTCGGCGTCGAGCAGCACCACGTGCTGGCCGCGCAGCGCCAGTTCGCCGGCCACGTGGGTGGCGAGCGTGGTCTTGCCCACGCCACCCTTCTGGTTGAGCAGCGCGACGATCATGGCGCAGCCCTCGGTGTGGGAACGCCGGGCGGTTGCCGCTGCGCGTGTGGCCGCATCGCGGTTATCCACTGCGGGACGGCGCTTCTACCACCCGTTAGAGATGTAGAAGTTAGGTCGTTAGAGCCGCCGCAAAGCAGCGCCCGCATGGGGTTTGCGGCCGATCGGCACGCCTGATGGCACGAGGCTGCCACGCCCGATAGCACGATACCGGGCACGCCTGATGGCACGACGCCATGCACAGCTTGCCCCGCGGTTATCCCCGTGCCGTGGGCGGCACGGGCCGGAAGGTCAGCAGTTCCCCTCCCCCACCCGGCATCCGCTCGATGCGCAGGACGTAGCCGGGCAGCGACTGCCGCGCGACCAGGGCACGCAGATCGCAGGCGAAGTCGTAGGGCTTGGCAGTGCTGCCCGATTTCTGGTGCAGGTAGCGGAAGTCGAACTGCCAGCCGTGTCGCTGCCTGCCGCCGTGCTTGCGCACCAGGCGGTACAGCCACCGTTCGATGCCGCCGGTGAGCCGGAAGTACGCGGGGTCGATGGTCAGCACCAGGGCGGCGTCGAGCACGCCGGCATAGAACCAGTCCGGCAGGATCAGCTCGATGCCCAGCGGCTTGCCGCTGGGATCGGCCAGTTCCTTCCATTCGTTGATCCACGAGAAGCGGTGCAGGCGCCGCCCGGTGGTCTCGCGGATGGACGTGGCCACGGTGGTGGATTGCAGCCGGTCGAGCGCGGCCTTCAGGCGCTGGTAGTCGCGCAGCGACTTGCCGCGCCCGATGAAGCGCAGGATCTCGTAGGGCGTGGCACGCATCAACCGCGAGGGCCGCAGGCCCGCGTCCTGCGCTTCGACGATCTGCGAGGCCGCCCAGATCAGCACGTCGGCATCCCAGATCGTGGCGATGCCGTGCTGGGCCGTGCCTTCCACGCGGATCGTCACGTTGCCCGCGCGGAAGTCGATGGGCTGGACCCGCTTGGACTTGGCGAGCGAGAAGAACGGATAGGCCATCAGGTCCTGGCTGTCGCGCGGCGCCATGTCGCCGGGCAAGGCGCGGAACAGGTCGAGCTGGTCGCGCTCCTGCAAGGGCCGCTGCCGCATGGGCAGCTCCGGGGTGGACATGGCGACGGCGCCCCGTGCGCGCCCGCTCAGCGCGCACGGCTGTCGGCCGCGTGGTGGTCGGCGTAGGCGGGGTCGGACGTCGTCTCGAAACTGCGGCCGGCCGCCCAGGCATCGAGGTCGGCCACGGCGTACATGACGCGGCGGCCGAACTTGCGGAACTTCGGCCCCCCACCGATCACGCGCTGCTTTTCCAGCGTGCGCGGCGACAGGCGCAGATACGCGGCGGCTTCGTCGTTGGTGAGATAGCGCTGGGGCTGGGCCACCGCAGTGGCGGGTGCGGCGGCAGGCTGCAAGGAAGCAGGACGCATGGTGTGAACCTCCATCGAGTCAGATCGACCCGCCGCGGGGCGCGGCCGGATGGAGGCAGTCTCAGGAAACGGGGGGCTCCTGCTCAGGGACGTTCTGCATGGCCTGCGGAACGTCCCTCCTCCCACGGCGGCAGGTGTGCCAGGCGGCGGTAGCCGCCGCGCATCAGCGCATGGCCGCGCCGCACCAGGCGGCGCACGCGGGCGCGCAGGTCGCTGTCGGCGTGCCAGCGGGCCGCCACCGCATCGGCGCCGAACAGCCCGTCGGCCACCTCGCGCAGGGACGCACCCGCCAGGGTGGCGTCGAGCGCCTGCAGGGTGTGCAGTTCCAGCAGCACGGACGGCGCTGGCCTGGGCCGGGTGGCAGCGAAGGCCGCGCTGCGTGCAGGACCTCGCACAGGTGCAGCGGCGCCGCCGCGCCGGGCATGGACCACGGGCATGCCCTCCTCCAGGCCGGGCGCCAGCGCGAAGCGCAGGCACTGGCCCGGGCTGCGCGCGGTCAGCGCCAGCGTCCGGCCATCGTGCAGCAGCTGCTTGTGGCCGGCGATGCGCCAGAACGCGAACGCGGTGGCGCCCTGCGGCGGATCGGCGTCGGGGTGGAGCTGCACCACGGCGCCATGACCCGGCAGCCAGGCTGGATGCGCGTCCCGCGCATCCAGCGCCGGGTCTTCCAGCAGGCGCAGCCCCCAGCGGTGGGCCGCGGCCTGCGCCGCATGCGGCCGGCGTTGGCGGCGCTGCCAGTCGAGCCGGTAGTCGGGGTGCCGGCGCAGGTACTCCCAGGCCAGGGCGAGCGCATCCAGCCACAGGATGTAGAGATATGCCGCCGTCGGATACCAGTGCGCGACGTGATGGGGACCGAGCATGACGTAAGCCTCCCGCGAACAGGACTGGCCGCCACGGCAGGCGCCGCGTTACATCGCCATCGTCAGGAAGTCATGGGCTGAAGCAGTGGATGGAGGTGTCGAGACCGATGGGCTCCGATGCGTTGCGGTGTGCGTCTGAATGCCGCGGCGGCCGCACGCCAACCTGGCGCGCCGTACGGGCCAGCGTGCCGCATCCCGCGCCCGGCATCATGTCTATCTGGATCAGATTGGTGCGGCGCCGCCGCAAGAATGGCGATTGAGACCTGCCAGGTATCGCATCAGACAAAAACAGTCATTCCGGGCCTGGGGTACGGGGAATGACACCGTAGCGCTCGGCCACAGGGATCTGCGCCCACGGGGAGCGTGCGCGACACAGGCAGGCCGGCCCGTCATAAACGGATGCGGCCGACGCACGCGGGCCTGATCGGCGGCGCGCGCCCACGGCGTCGCCCGCCGCCCCGCAAATCCACTGATGCACGGAGACGGTTGCACGGCGACGCGCCAAAGCGTCGAACCGTGGAACCGGATATGTGCCTTCGTTCAAAAGCACCGATGCGCTTGCGTGGCTTTACGGAAAGCCGTCGATGCGGATTTCCGTAAAGGCACGAAGACGCAAACAACCGGAGCGGCGCGTGCGACGCGGTGACGAGCTGCGATCTGCGATCCGCAGCGCAAGGCGCCCCGCCGCGATGGGCGGGGCGCGGCGGCCGTCAGGCCGCCTGGGGCTTGCTGCGCGACCAGATCAGGTCGTGCGTGCCGCCCTCGCCTTCGATCAGGCGGGCGTAGACCGGTGCCGGGAACGAAGGGTCGTCGAGGGTCACGGACAGGTACTCCCGCCCGGCTTCGCTGGTCTTTTTCCACGCCGCGCCGATGTCGTGGCCGCTGGCCTGCAGGCGGTAGTCGGGGGCGTTCTCGCTGCTGCCCTTGTCGTTGGGAACCAGCTTGGCCTTGACGTTGAGCGTCAGGGTGCGCAGCGTGCCGGTGAAGCCGTCTTTGTCGGTGGTGAAGGTGCCGATGTTGGCCATGATGTTTTCTCCTTTTCGGTTGAACAAGGTTCGCGCCCATCGCGTCCTTGTTGTGATCCGGCCGGCGGGGGACGGGCGGGCTGCACCGCGTGCGGTCGCAACGCAGTGGAGAGCCGGGAGGCGAAAAGAATTTGGCGCGCGAGGAATGCGCGCAGCGCAGGGGAAATTGTTTTCGCCGGACGGTTGCAGCCATGAAGCCCGAGGCGCAGCCGCGCCCCCGCCAGGATCCACGACCAGACAAGGACGCCTTGGGCCGCACCGCTCCGAAAGGAGATGGGGCCGACTCGGCATCCCCACCCGAAGGCTTCATCGGTGCGCCCGCTGACGCGGACCAGGTCAACCTACCGACGACAAGCGAGAACGCCCCGCCGCATCGTGCGGCGCCGGCCTTGAGGCGTGGCATGGAAGCTTTGGCGATGCGGGGCGGGTTGCCGGTGAACCCTCTGTCTTTCGTGACGTGATGGGCAGGAACCGAAAGCGTCGAGGACGGCACGCATCTGCACAACCTGCCGCAGCGAGTGCCAGCGTGTTGCCCGCCGCCCCGCCCATCGCGGCGGGGCGCCGGCCGGGCCGATCCGGCTCAGCCCGGTTCGGCGGCATCGCGGGGCGCCAAGCATCGCGCGGCGGGGATAGCCCGCAGGGCTTTCCCCTGGAGGCAAGCGCAGCGCGCAGCGCCGCCGGCGCGAAGGCGTGAGGGATTGACGCCGAATGGCCGTGACGACAGAGGCGGCACGGGGCGCAGCCCGAAAGCCCGGCGGCGCATTGCGCCGACACGCGGGCAAGGTGCGATGTCGCAACCCACTGCCCCATCAGCGAAAGCGCAGGGTTACTCATCCAGGCGAGCCATAGCAACCTGAGTCCTACTACTGCTATCACAGTAGTATCTGCCTGGAATGACTCAGAAGCCGGTGAGCTTTCCCGGCGATAAAGCGATAGAGACAGATGGACGGGACCATGAATACAGCCATTACCCAAATGCTGAGCGCTAGTGCACAGGATTTTCAGGACATTGTTTGGCCGCGAATCTGCGTGACCCCACTCGTCGGAGGCGGGGCGATTCGCACGGTCGAGGCGGTTGCGGAACGCAACTTCAAGGATGAGTTGGATTTGCTGGCCGGCATCGATGCTTGGCAAATTCAGTATGGGCCGACCGCGATGCGAGGCATTGCCAGCCGAGTGCAATGGGGCGGATGCCATCATTCCTTTTCGATCCGCACAAAATTGCCGTCTGGCAACGAGACGGAGTTCCAAAAACGGCTACGGGCCATCCAGCATATCGATGAGGGACATCTGTATCCGCATTTGACGATCCAGGGCTATCTGGATCAGCGCGGCGGGACGCTGCTGGCCGCCGCTGCCGTCAAAACCCGCGACCTGATCGAGAACGCGCGCGTCCTGGTAGAGAACCGCGAGCGCCTGACCTATCGTCCTGACTTCTACGGATTCATTGGCAATGCCGACGGCACCGAATTCCTCTACATGAAGTGGGATTATTTGATCTACAAACAGGTCATGACAGCGGAGAACGTGGTGTCCTGATCCGGCAGGCGCGCCTCTGGGCCGGCAGCTTGGTGCTCAGGCTACTTGAATTCGACACCGGGCGCGGCCACTGCCGCGCCCGGATTTGCGTTTCACCGCGCCCAGGACGGCACGGCCTGGGCGCGGTGCTGCTTTCGGCCATGCCTTCGTCTCGATGATCCACCACACCGCGCGCGACAGAGCGCGGCCCGTAATGGGATGAATGTCCGTGAGGTCGGCGCGAGCCGCCCAACCCGAAGCCGGGCGGTAGCCGCGCACGTCGCCTTCGCCGTGCCAGCGGCGCGCGCGTACTGTGCCGGGTGCGTAGATCGCCGCCATGCGCGGGCGGCTGGTTGCGTTGCTTGTCATGGGTTCTTCTCCCTGAAGCAAAGCGCCCTGGTCGAGGCCGGGGCGTTTGCTGCATTCGGCGCGAGTCAAGCGGCCAGCGCTTCGGCGGGTTCATCCGCCATGGCCTCGGCATCTTCCCTCGCGTTGTCCTGCGCCTGCGGTTCTGCCTGCATGGCTTCCGGCGGTGCGGCCTTGAAGATGGCGGGCATCCAGCCCGTACCGTCCGCCAGCCGCTCGGCTTCGCTGGCAATGTCGGCCTTCTTCAACTTCGCCAGCCGGGACACCTGATCGGGCGCGTACTCGCCGACGGCATCCAGAATCGCGGCCTTCGGAACATGCTTGAAGTAGCCCTCGGCGGTCGGCTTCCACCATGCAGCCATGTCCAGGCCCACGGCCTGCGCCAGTTCCTCGCCGGGCTGGCGTGGCACGGCGCGAGGCGTCACCACGTCCACCGTGGCGGCCACGCACACGGCCAGCAGCCGCACCAATTCGTCTTGCGACCTCGCCAGCAGCACTGCGAACAGGTCGGCGCTGTCCTCGGGCAAGGCTCCGCCCGCCACCTGCTGCAGTTCGCGCAGCGCCACGACGGCAGGCGATTCCGGCCAGTCCGGAGCCATGCTTTCCAGCCGGTCTTGTACTTTCAGGCTCACACCCAGCGGCAAGTCGTGGCCGTAGCGGCGTTCCTGCAGAACGCTCTGCACCATGCCATGCACCAGCGCGGCCAGCGCCACCTGCGGATGCCGCGCGACTTCGATCTGCAGCGCCGCCGTACGGTGCGCGCTCAACCGCTGCGCGAGCCGGTCGGACAGGCTCCCGGCCC
>NZ_AQOK01000770.1:0-30117 GCF_000364645.1 Xanthomonas sp. SHU 308
GCATGTCGTCCGCGTCCTCGTCGTTGGCGGCTTCACCTCCGGTGTCGCCGAAACCGCGCCGCAGCTTGTCGAGCGTGCGCAGCGCCTTCGCTTCTGCTTCGCGCAGCAGTCCGCGATGAATCACGGCCTCGCCCTTGCGGTCGAGCGTGACGATGGCACCGGCCACGACACGTACGTCCAGGACGTAGCCCTGCAAGCCGTCCTCCAGCCCTTGCAGTTCCCCGCCGAGCCGTTCGCGCCGTTCTTCCAGCGTTGCCACCCTGCCCTCATCCTCGCCGCCGTCACCCTGCCAGGCGGCTTCCAGCTCCGCGTCGATCTTGTCGAGGCGGGATTGCAGCGAGGCCATGCGTCGCGCCTCGCGGGCGCTCGGTTCCCGGCGCTGGCGCGGCGCGTTCTGGAACGCCTGCCGCTCGGCGTAGCTCAAATGCGGCACGGCTTCCACCCAGGCCCACCCCTCGGCGCGCACGTCCTCGGCCAGCGCTGCCAGCTTCTCGCGCACCAGCGTTTCCAGCAACGCGGCGTCGGTGAGATAGGTGCCCGCATCGCCCTCGGCGAACAGGTCGCGGCGGATGCCGCCGCCTGCCTGCCGGTAGGTGTCCAGCCCGACGAAGCGCACCAGCGCGTGCGTGGCGTCGATTTCGCGCTCGGTCAGGCGCTCGCGCAGTTGGGCCGGACTGCGCTGCCATTCCGGCGCACCGTAGAACGCGGCTTCCTGCGCGGCATGGTCGTCGGTGATGGTCAGGGCCATCAACTGTTCCAGCGTCACGCCTGCGGCGCGATAGTCGGCCATCAGGCGCGGCGAGACGTTCGCCAGCTTCAGGCGGCGCTGCACCACCAGCGGGGACACGCCGAAGTCGGCGGCAATGTCCTCGACGGGCCGGCCTTCCTTGACCAGGGCGGCGAACGCCTCGAACTGGTCGGCGGGGTGCATCTGCTCGCGCATCAGGTTTTCCGCGAGGCTGACGGTGCGGGCGGACGCATCCGCCACCAGCAGGCACGGCACCTCGAAGTCGGCGGGGATGCGCTTCTTCTTCGCCAGCAGCTTCAAGGCGGTCAGGCGGCGATCACCGGCCACCACCTCGTAAGTCTCGCCATCGGCGGAAAGGATGACGATCAGGTTTTGCAGCAGTCCGATGCGGGCAATGCTCGCGGCCAGTTCGGGGATGGACAGGCGCGGCATCTTGCGGGCGTTGCGCCTGGAGCGGCGCGGCAGCAGTTGCGAAAGCGGAACCAGAATCAGGTTCCTGGACGGATCGGCCATTTCCAGCGGGGCGGATTCGATGGCGATGGTTTCGGTCTTGAGGACGGCGTTCATCGTGAAGACTCCTTGCGGTTGGGATGCAGCGGCGAGAGAAGCGGCAAGGGCTGCTGCCTGCCCCTGCCGGAATGCGAGGCAAAGGGGGTTCAGGCTTTGAGCTGGCGCAGGCCATCGGCCAGCAGCCACAGGGCGCGGTTCAGGCGCACGCTCTGGTCGATGCCCTGCACGGGCCGAGTGGTCTGGCGGCGGCCATTCGCGGCGCGGGCGGACAGGCCGCCCTTGGTCAGGTTCTCCTGCGTGCGGTTGAACACGCTCCACAAGTCACGGCGGTCGTCGTCATGGCGGCGCGGCATCAGGATTTGCGATTCGGTGATCGGCGCGGGCTTGTCCTCGTCGTACTTCAACGCCAGCGCAGCGCGGGCGAACACTTCCGACTCCCCGGCGTCCAGCGTGATGGCGCGCATGGCATCGCGCGATGCCTGCGCGCGGTCGAAGCCGTGCAGGACTTCGTAAGCGCCTTCGATGACGTGGGCGGCCACGTCGCCCTTGTGCGGCACGCGCACGTCGGCCACGGTGTCCCCACACACCAACCCGTTGCAGCACACGAAGCGGAACATCCCGGCCAGCATCTGATAGCTGCTGGTGCCGTCATGGGAGTTCAGCAGGATGATTTCGTTGGCCTCGCGGCCGTTGATCTGGCTGGCGTGGCGCAGCCGGATCATGTGCTTGGTGTAGTCGCGGCGGTCGTCGTCGCGCACGCGCGTCTGCGCCACCATGAAAGGCTCGAAGCCCTCCCCGCGCAGTTCCTGCAGCACCGTCGCGGTGGGGATGTAGCTGTACCGTTCGGAGCGGCTTTCGTGTGGGGCGTCCGCGAAGATGGACGGGGCCACGGCCCGGATCTGGTCGTCGGACAAGGGACGTTCCGAACGCAGCACCGGGGACCGGGAAGCGAAGCGGGATGCGAGTTGCATGATCTTTCTCCTGACAAAAAGAGGGTTGCTGTTCACCGCACACCGGATTCCTAGATTCGGAGCCCAGCCTTCCGGCTGTTCGGTGCGGTCGGCACGAGGAACCCGGTTGGCCCTGTTGCCACCGTCTTTCCTGAGTTCATCGCCCGCGACGGTCAGGAGCGCGCGGACGGGCGCCGTCAAGGAGACAAGCGCAGGGGTGGTGCGGCCCGCAGGCGCAGCCGAGGACACGGCCCTGCGCGCCTTGACGGCGCACGGACGCGGGCTACAGTCGCGGACAAGGTGATGGAGTCAGGGAAGGCGGCTGGACATGGCAACGGCCTTCCCACACGCCAACCGCACGGCAAGCGAAGCGCGCAGGCCCGAAGCTGGAAGCCGGGCCGGAGGCGTCAGCCGAGCGGAGCGAGGGAACGATGGAAGCCCGTCAGGGGCGAGACCCGCGCAGCGGGGCTCGATGCGCAGCACGACAGTGCGACCGGCCATGTTTCTTGGCCGGGGACGCCCTTAATCCAATCAGCATGTCCATCACCTGATACCTTTGCGACTCGATCAAAGGACTCGACAACGCATGTTCAAACCGGAATCGCTCTCTGCACTGTTTTCTCTGCTGCAAGAAATGACGCTGGTCCAGCGTGAGAGCGACGCATTCCGGTCACCAGGATGGATGCGCCGACTGGAAATACTGACGATTTCCGGGTATGTGGGAATCGCAATCGCACTACTCATTGCTGCCTGGATTCAGCACACCTGGCCATCACAGTCCCATGCGTTCTGGCTTCAGGCGCTCTATCTCGCATTGATCCTGTTTGGCATGGCCTACATGCTGATCGCCATCTTGAGCGTCGGAACCTTGTTCTGGCGCCATCGCAGACAACGCTTCCCCGCGCAACTCGCACGCCTCAAGCTCGACATGCTGGACGATGTTGGGTTCATGACCCAGCTTCTCGGCTATGACAAGGCCACGCTGGAGTACGCGCTGCTGCAGTACCGGCACCGCTGGGATAGCCTTGATGGTCGGGTTGGTCTGCTTGTCGGGGATCTGCGCAAACTCGGCCTGTTCCCCGCGCTGACGGCGTCATCGATGGCGGCATCGACGCTGCTGAAGAACGACAGCAATATGTACCTGTGGATGCCCCTGATCCTGGCCGCGTGCTTCTATCTCGTGGGCTTCTACGCCCAAGGCCGCCGGGAACGCCCCCAGCAGGTGATTGATCTGCTCGATTACGCCGCTCGGCACGCCGACGTGGCGATGGAGTGCGACCCGGAGCCTTCTAGAAACGCTCGCTGTCAAATCGATGCAGGCCACACTCAGCAAGCGGCGGAACACTCAGAGCCCTCCACGAACCGCTGATCAACGACCCCATGTAGCTGATACGTCGGGGTCAAAGACGGGGCTTGAAGCGCAGGATGCAACTCACAAGCTCAACGACGATACGCCAAGACCATCGGATATCGATTGCCAGTTATTCAACAGGGATCAGCCCTGGGCCGCAACCGGTACTTGGCACCAGTTCAACATACAGGGACTGTCGCCCGACAATCACGGCAAGCATGGGCCGCTTGCTCGCCGTCGCGCTGACAGTCGGTTCCACTCCGATCTGTCGAGACCAGAAGGATGCGGATGATCTTCAGGGTGTGTATGCCATTCGCCCAAATAGCGAACTGTTCCTTGAGTTGCCTTCCATCGCGAAAGGCGATGTGCGTGCCGGACACCGCATTGCTTGCAGTTGCTCGGTTAGTGCCTGACGAGCGACATGCGAGAGATATCACCGTCCCTTGCATGGCATGCGCGATGGCCGGAATGACGCCGCTGGGCGCAGCATAAAAGGGGGGCCGAAGCCCCCCGTGGTCAGAGCAGACCACATTCGGCGAATGACGTGGTCACCGCGCCACCGACAACGACGTGATCCAGCGTGCGCACGTCCACCAGCGCCAGGGCCTCCTTGAGGCGCTGGGTCAGGCTCCTGTCGGCCTGGCTAGGCTGCGCACTCCCGCTCGGATGGTTGTGCGAAAAAATCACCGCTGCCGCGTTCAGCCGCAGGGCCTCCTTCACCACTTCGCGCGGATACACCGATGCTTGGTCGATGGTGCCGCGGAACAGTTCCACGTACTCGATCAGACGATGCTGGCTGTCGAGGAACAGCGCCGCGAAAACCTCGTGCTCGAAGCTGGCCAGCTTGGTGCGCAAGTAGTCCTTGACCAGCGCCGGCGAAGTGAACAGCGTCCCGCGCGGGGTTTTCTGGTCGATCACCACGCGTGCCGCCGCCAGGATCTGGTCCACCGATGCCGGCGGGTAGCGCCCCTGCGCGTCACGCACCAGCAGCGAGGAATCGAGAGACAGAGAAAGTTGCGACATGTTCGTGCTCCGGTTGCTCAGGCGGAATTGCCTGGAACCGGCCCCAGCACGGCGCAGCGCAAGCCGTCACAGGGTCGAAGACGGCCACGGCCGCAAGCGCCGACGGCGCGCAGCCCTTGACGGCGAGAACGCCGTGATACGGTGAAGGGAACAGCAAGACCACCCTCCCCGCCCACGCAGACTTGACCGGGCAAGCGGAGCGCGCAGGCCCCGATCACAAAGCGGGGCCGGAGGCGTCAGCGCTCATGGCCGGATGGACACGACTCGGCATGAAGCGGAGAGCAGAGCCTGTGAGTGCGACGGCGGGGTCCCTCGTCGAGATTGCATTTCGCATAGCTTTCGACCACTCAGGCCGTACTCCTCGTCGGCGCTCTGTTCAACTCATCACCAACTTGTGAGACAATGCACCTAGTCCAATTCAAATTTTGAATTAATTAAATTAAATCAACCACTTATAAGTGATTCGGGCGAAATGAAAGAAGAACAATTAGATTTAGCCCAGATGGTGCGGCTAGCGCTGGCCGAGCAGACAGAAGACGTACGCCTGTTCGCAGCGCGGCTGGTCCGCAAGTACCGAGGGACAGCGCCTGACCTAGCGGAGCAGCTCGAGCTGTTCTTGAAGTCGAAGCCTGCACGCAGTGTTTCCCCCATGCGCAAGTTGCCCACTCAAGTGTCGGCAGCCCAAGCTCTGCCGGTAGATGACGAGTCCCGCCTCTCGCTCCTGAAGGTGTTCAAGGACGAGCCGACAAAAGATGCGCCACTGTTATCCAGCGATGTCGAGGATGTTCTAGGGCAACTCATCGCCGAACGCAGGCAGAGCGCCCGACTGCAGGCCATGGGGCTAACACCGACCCGCTCGGCCATCTTCGTTGGACCGCCGGGGGTAGGAAAGACACTCACGGCTCGCTGGCTTGCCGCGCAGCTGAAAGTGCCGCTGTATGTGCTCGACCTGACCGCCGTAATGAGCAGCTTACTGGGAAAGAGCGGTGCCAACTTGCGTGCGGCGATTGACTTCGCCAAGCGCGAGCCGTGCGTGCTGCTACTGGACGAAATCGACGCCATCGCCAAACGACGTAGCGACGAGACCGACGTGGGCGAACTCAAGCGTCTGGTCACGGTGATTCTTCAGGAAGTCGACGAATGGCCTGCCAGCAGCGTCTTGCTGGCAGCCACCAATCACCCAGAACTAATCGATCCGGCGCTATGGCGCCGCTTCGACCTTGTTGTCCAGTTCAAGACACCCGACGCAACAGCAGTCAAGGATGCCATCAAGCGCTTTCTGGGGCCGGACTATGCCCTCTTTGCCCGTTGGATCGACATCCTGGTGTTTGCATTCGCCGGACACTCGTTCAGCGACATCGAGCGCGATGTGCAGCGCTTCCGGCGTGCCGTGGCTCTCGGCACGACCACTGATGCGGATTTAGTAGAGGACTTCATGAAGGCTCGTGCTCTGGCTCTGGACAGACAGGGCCGCATCGACTTGGCAGTAATGCTGGCCAAGCAGACCCGCCTGTCCCAACACACCGTGTCCGACATCACGGGGGTCAGCCGGGACACGATCCGCAAGTACACCAGTGAGACGACTGCGGCCCGAAAAGCCGCCCCACGGAGAAAGGTTGACGCATGAGCCAAACCAATTTTCTGATCGGTCGTGGCGAACTGTTGACCCATGACATCGTCGGCCCGAGGCGCATGCCCGGCAAGGCCGAGGTCTACACCTTCGCGCAGGCGCGGGAGAGAATGCGTCCTCAGTTCCGTAGTGCCGCCAAAGCGCTGGACGCACTTCCTGCTGACGCCTGTCCGGGCGACTTCGCTGTGGCCCGGCTGATGATGAACCCCAGCTTCATCGCCCGCTCTTACTTTCCGACCGGGCTGTTGCGCAGCACGGGGCTGGAGTCGATCGGCAGCCGCACCGTCAAAGTCAAACCGGAAGCCTGGACTCGCAAGGGGCAGCCGCAGGAGACCACGACGACCGAACTGTTCGTGGCCGGCAAGCGGCAGGCCTTCCGCAACCTGTCGCATTGGATGGAAGCCATCGAGACGGAATCGGACGAGGGAGATGACCTGACTCATATCGAGCGGTTCGCAGCATTCGCGCCGGCGGAACGGATCATGAGCCTTGGCAGCCCGAAAGACCGATTCTTCGAGGTAGGCCTACACCTGCTGCCAGATGAAGAGCCGGGACTGATCCAAAAGGCTTTTGTGAAGTTCGCCCAGCGCGAAGGCGTAAAGGTCCACAGTGAAGTCGATTTCGTCGCCGGCAACCTGTGGTTCGTGCCAGTGGAGGGAAAGCCACGCGAAGTCGAGAAGCTGGCCAGCTTTGCCTTCGTGCGGGTGATCCGACCAGTGCCCAAGCTGCGGGGCATCCGTCCCCTGCAACGCAGTGGCGGGCCCTCGGTGGGGTGCAGCCTACCCACAGAGCAGGCCCTTTCGTCCGAACCCCGCGTCGCCGTACTAGACGGTGGCCTACCCGACCACCACCTCATCGGCCCCTGGTTACGTTCGTATCGCAAGCTCGATGAAGATGCCGACGATGACCCAGACGGCCCGGAACACGGTTTAGGAGTGACGTCCGCATTGCTGTTCGGCCCCATCCAGCCCAACGGAACGGCCGGTCGGCCCTTCGCTCCGGTGGATCATTTGCGCGTGCTCGACAAGGAGTCCAACAACGAAGACCCGCTGGAACTGTACCGCACGCTCGGCCTCATCGAACAGGTCCTGCTATCGCGATCCTATGAGTTCATCAACCTGAGTCTGGGACCTGACCTCGAAGTGGAGGATCAGGAAGTCCACGCCTGGACCTCCGTCATTGACGAACTGCTCAGCGATGGCGATACGCTCATGACCGTAGCCATCGGCAACAATGGGGAACGAGACCGGGAACTCGGCTACAACCGCGTGCAGGTTCCGTCTGACTGTGTCAATGCTCTCTCTGTTGGCGCCGCAGATGACACGGGTGCGGGCTGGGCTCGCGCACCCTACAGCGCCATTGGGCCAGGCCGAAGCCCCGGCGTCGTCAAACCGGACCTAATGGCCTTCGGCGGCAATCCCGCATCCAGATACTTCCACGTTCTGGCGCCGAATGCGAAGCCAGTGCTGACGCCGCAGCTCGGTACCAGCTTTGCGGCACCGTACCTACTGCGTAGTGCGGTAGGTATCCGCGCCATCCTGGGCGCAAACCTGACGCCTCTCGCCATCAAGGCCTTACTGGTCCACGCAGCCGACCCAGGCGAACACGACCAGATCGAAGTGGGCTGGGGCAAGATCCCGGAAGACACCCTCGACATCATTACCTGCCCAGATGGCGTGGCTCGAGTGGTCTACCAGGGGGAGCTAAAGCCCAGCAAATACCTGCGCGCCAGCCTTCCACTACCGCGGGAGGGCCTGACGGGCAACGTCCGCCTGAAGGCCACTTTCTGTTACGCATCGCCCACTGACCCACAGGACGCAGCGGCCTACACAAAGGCCGGCCTTGAAGTTGTCTTCCGCCCCAATGACGAGAAGATCAAGGACGGCAAAAGCAATGCCGATACCAAGGGCTTCTTCGACCTGAAGAAGTTCGCAACCGAGCAGGAACGCCGCTCGGATCAGGGCAAGTGGGAAACTGTGCTACATGGCGCCAAGACCTTCCGCGGCACCAGCTTAAAGAACCCAGTGTTCGACATCCATTACAACGCTCGCGATGGTGGCGGCCGAGCCACAGGTGCCGAGAAGATCCGCTACGCACTGATCCTCTCGGTCGAGGCCCCAAAGCACGCGGATCTCTACAACGACATCCTACGCGCCTACGCCAGAACCCTCGTGCCGATCCAGCCGCAGGTGTCCTTGCCGATCCGCGTTCGGTGACGATGGGCGGGGTAAAGAAGGACACCGCAAACTGACGGGCAAGGAGGAGATCAATGCCGGAACCGTTGAAGAGCAAAGACAAACACGGCTTGCCGTTCACTCGACCGCCGGAGATCGAGGTTTGCCTGGCAAGGCTGGAGGCGGTCGATGCCACTGCACGCCTGCAGGCCTTCGCCATCACATCAAGGAAGAGCAGCGGATACGAGCCGTCCGAGGCGCTGACGTATTTTCTGCGTCGCGCCCACGCGACGGACGCAAAGGACGAGTTCAGACAGCTATTCCGACTGCTCATGAAACGTATCGGTAAGTCCCTGCTTGCAACAGTCCCGGACTCCCGTAAAGCCGCAGCGGAAGGCATTCGAGAAGAGATCATGGGACGATTCACCGAGAGAATCGCCAAGGACTGCAACGGTCGATTCGCCATGCTGGACTTCTTTGAAGTGCGGTTTGACCTGGCGTTCGCCCGATTCCGGAAGTCCGTACTGAGGCAGATCGGTCCTTCGATGGTGCTCACCGAGCCGCTGACCATGGACGGAGAGGCGAGCCAGGAGATCTCTCGGGAGGTCGAGGAAGCCGCAGCCGACTTCCTGGGAGGATATCCGCAAAAAATTGACGACCCGGCTTTCCGGTTGGAGCTGGACGCGGCGATTGACGATTTACCAGACGATCAGAGACGGGTTGTGGGCTTGTTAAGGCAAGGCTTCCAGATCGACTCTAAGGACCCGAACATCATGACTATCGCGAAGATGCTCCAGTGCGATGAAAGAACCGTGCGCAATCGCCGCGATCGAGCATACAGGACCCTCAAATCTGTTCTACAGGAGGACGCATGAGTACGCCGAAGCCTTTCGCTGCGGATGAGGAATTCGTGCTGATGGCCTTCTCAATGGAGTCAAGCCATGGCCGGGAGACGCTTGAACGCTACATCAGGGAGTATCCACAGCATACAACCGCGCTGATCGACTGTTCAATCGATCTGATTCATGAGCCGTCGGCAGACGATGTCCAGGCGCCTGAGATGCCGGACAGCGCGGTGGACAAGGCTTGGCAGCGATTCGAGCGGGCTCTCCAGCAGCCCGACGCAGAGGCCGCCAATCCATTCGCCAAGCTCAGTACGAGCAGCTTCAAGTCGCTTGCACGTAGCCTGGACGTGAGTAATCTTTTCCTGATGCGTGTGCGTGACCGGGCTATCCTTGCTTCCACCATTCCTGTCCGATTCACAGAGAAGCTGGCGTCGGAGTTGGGTGCCACCGTCCAAGCCGTGGGTGCATATCTGCAGGGTCCACCGCGCATAGTTTCCGGACAGGCTTTTCGCTCGAATACAAAGCCGAGTGTAGGCGAGCAGATCACGTTCGACCAAGCCGTCCAAACTTCACAGCTCACGCAGGAGCAGCAGGCCACGTTGAATTCCTTAGCGGACTGAGCAATGGACGCCACAGAGGCTGCCCGCCGAGAAGCAGAACACCTGCACCGCGCCACCGCCGCGGCCGGTGGCGATCCAACCCGCCCTCTAACGTTTGCGCTTCATGAGGCAGCACGTCGCGGCTTGGATGTATATCCACTGCAGGCAGGAGACCCGCAACTCAAGGGAGGCAAAGCGACTTTCGACAGTCAGGCTGGAGGCATCCTCTATGAGGATCTCGGATCGGATTTCGATCGCGCCTTCCTGATTGCGCATGAACTCGGTCATGTCGTGCTGGAAGGCGGTACGCTGGACATGGTGACTATGGACGTTGAGCCCGAACGGTCGATGGAAGACGCGCCGGTCGGCATCGACCGTGTCCTTGACTACGGGGCACGTGAGCGGCGTGAAATCAAGATGGATCTCTTCGCCCGCGAATTCCTGCTGCCACGCTCTTTGCTGCGCGAATTACATATCACGGAAGGTCTGACATCCGACGCGATTGCAAAGCGTTTCGGTGCACCGCTCGCCGTAGTGCAGCAACAGTTGCTGGATGCGTTGCTGGTACCACCAACCGAAGAACCGCAACCTGTAGGCACTGGTGCCGCCGCCACCCCGTTCGACCCGGATGCCAGTCAGATTAAGGCGGCCGCACATCGTGGCTTGGCATTTCAGCTACAGGCAGGGCCTGGTACAGGAAAAACGCGAACGCTTGTTCGCCGCATCGAAGGGCTACTTGCGGACGGTGTCGACCCCACGACGATTCTGGTTCTCACCTTCTCCAACAAGGCGGCCAATGAATTGTGCGAGAGGATTGCGGCAAGCGATCCTGTCGCGGCAGCAGCCATGTGGATCGGAACGTTCCACGCGTTCGGACTCGACATCATCCGCCGCTTCCATGACCAACTGGGACTCCCCTCGGACCCGCGGTTAATCGACAGGACGGAAACCATTGAACTGCTTGAGGACGAATTTCCTCGGCTGGAGTTGAAGCACTATCGCAACCTCTGGGATCCGGCCCTGGATTTAAGTGACATGCTGAGCGCCATCTCACGCGCCAAAGATGAGGTTGTCGATGCTGCGGGCTATCGCGCCCTCGCGCAGGCTATGGCTGTCCGGGCGGGAACCGACCAGGACGCGAAGGTCCGAGCCCAGAAGTGCCTGGAAGTCGCCACGCTCTTCGAGGCGTACGAACGGTTGCTGACCGAGCGTCAGTTGCTGGACTTCGGCGACCTGGTTGCGCTGCCGGTCCGTCTGGTGGAGGACAGCGCCGAGGTCAGGGACGCCCTGCGTGCTCGCCATAAGCACGTGCTGGTGGATGAGTACCAGGACGTGAACCGCGCCTCGGTGCGGCTTCTGAGGGCCATCGTCGGCGAAGGCCGCAACCTGTGGGTCGTCGGTGATGCACGCCAGTCTATCTACCGCTTCCGCGGCGCCTCTGCGACGAACATTGCGCGCTTTGCTATCGATTTCCCTGGCGCGCAGGCCGCACAACTGGGCATCAATTATCGCTCCGACGAGCGTATTGTCGATGTCTTCACCGAGTTTGCGCGCGGAATGCGAGCATCCGCTGGCGCTTTGCCGCTGAACCTCCAGGCCAACCGCGGCTCGAACGGAGAACGGGTAGAGCTCCGCGTTGCCGGTTCAGCTGATGATGAAATCTCTGCGCTTGCCGCCTCGATCATGGCCCTACATGCGCAGGGCATCTCCTACGGTGGCCAGGCCGTGCTGTGTGCGTCCAACGCGCGCCTGAATGCTATTGCCGAAGGTCTTGAAGCCAGAGGCATTCCCGCGCTGCACTTGGGAAGCTTGTTCGAAAGGCCGGAAATCAAGGAT
This sequence comes from Xanthomonas sp. SHU 308, assembly GCF_000364645.1. Classification (NCBI taxonomy): domain Bacteria; kingdom Pseudomonadati; phylum Pseudomonadota; class Gammaproteobacteria; order Lysobacterales; family Lysobacteraceae; genus Xanthomonas; species Xanthomonas sp. SHU 308. The sequence goes on from NZ_AQOK01000770.1 coordinate 11,667, forward strand.
CTCCTGGCCTTGCTGTCACTGGCGATCGACCCGCGGGCGGCAGCGATGGTGCGCGTGGCCACCACGGCCCGGCATCAAATGCCGCTGCAGGATGTCATGCGGGTCATCGAGCACCTGCGAGCGGCGAATCCGACCTCGCTGGCATGGTTGGACATGCATGGCGAGGTGGACGGCTTGGCAGACGGCACTCGGGAATCACTCGCGCGCTTGTCAACGCTTTTCGCAGGCGTGAGCGCATCGACGCCCCCCTGGACCCTGCTAGCTGGATGGACGATCGACGGTCTCGGACTCGCGAAGACGCTGTATCAGGCCGCTGATCCACAGAGCCGCATGCAAGGTCTGGCGATCTGGCAGTTCCTGAACTTCTGTCGCCGGCAACCAAGCGGGCAAGGCGTGCCAGTGCTTCGGCTGCTGGATCGTATCCGACGCCTGGTGCTGCTCTCAGAAGATCGTGGCTTGAGCCAACTGCCCCGCGGCGCTGAGAGTATCGATGCAGTGCGCCTGATGACGATCCACGGAAGCAAGGGGCTGGAGTTTGATGCTGTTCATCTACCGGGCATGGTGACGTCCGGCCTGCCGCGCAACAACGCGCCGCCGCGTTGTCTTCCACCGGATGGCCTGATCCATGGATCGGAGGGCCTGACTGGCATTGAGGCAGTGAAGGCCGGCCATGACGAGGAAGAAGAGTGTTTGTTCTTCGTCGCGCTCTCGCGAGCGCGTGACAGGCTGCTGTTGTACTCCTACGTCAAGCAGGCCGATGGACGTGCGCGCAGCCCCTCCAAGTTCATCAACCCGATCGAAAGATGCCTCACCCGTCCTACGCCCGTTCCGCTGCGGGCCAGCCCGCCATCGACGGGCGTGCCGCTAGTCGTGACATGGCAAGGGCATCCGCAGTGGACCGACATCCAGATCAACCTCTTCGAGCGTTGCCCGCGCCGTTTCTTCTATACGCACGTTCTGAGGCTCGGCGGTCGGCGAACCGAAACCGCATTCATGAAGATGCACAACGTCGTGAGTGACGTATTCGACTGGTTGAAGCGCGAGTACGCGACAACAAGTCCCAAGGTTGACGAGTTGGCAGCGCGCTTCGAGGAGGCATGGCGCTCCAAGGGTGCGACAGAGCATGGATATGCTGAAGACTACCGACGTATTGGCAAGCGACTCGTCGACTTCCTCATCGAGAGCCGTAGCCGTGGCGTGGCTGCGCCGGCGCCTCCGATCTCGTTGGGGTGGGCCGAAGGCGAGATCCTTATTAACCCGGATGGCGTTGCTCACGGAGCTGATGGCCGCGTTACGGTGCGCCGCGTCAAGACCGGCAAGCAGCGCTCGAACGCTTTCGATGACATCGAGTACACGGTTCTTCACCTTGCCGCCGTTCAAGCCTACGGCCCGAGCGCGCAGGTTGAGGTGACGTACCTCACCGACGAAACCATCCAGCCGGTGGAAATCACGCCGCGCAAGCTGGAGTCCAGGCGCGAAAAGCTGCAATCCTTTCTTCATGCGATACAGGCCGGGCAGTTCCCCGCCAAGCCCGAGGCGCGCACCTGTCCGCGCTGCCCAAGCTTCTTCCTCTGCGGAGACTTACCCAGAGGTGAGTGGGTGCAAGAAAAAATTTGATTGACCTTTCCGGTTTGGGTTGGGGCTGCGATTGACTGAGTGAGGGGCCAGAAAACCTGCAATCCCGCAGCCCCCCCCCCTCAAAGGGCAATCAAATGCAAAACCAAACCAACAGCGGTGATGACCGCTCTGATGTCGAAGATGTTGCCGCGGCGATCCGTGAAGGCCGCAGCCTGCGCCCGGCGGCGCTCTACCGGATCGTCGTTCTGGACGAACAGCTCCAAGAACGTCATATCGATCTCGCCGATCCGGTGCCGACTGCGCGTCAGATCCTCCTGGCTGCGGGCCTGCGCCCGGCCGATGGCTATAGCGTCTACGCGATCCTGACCTCAGGTGAGTTCGAGGATCTGCGTCTGGACGAAACCTACGATCTGCGCAGCCGCGGCGCCGAGCGCTTCGTGATCTTCCAGACCGATCGCGCGTTCAAGTTCACGATCGACGACCGCCAGTTGGAGTGGGGCAAGCCCAGCATCAGCGGCCGCGTGCTCAAAGCGTTGGCTGGCGTCCCGCCGGAAACTTACGATGTCTACCTCGAAGTTCGCGGTGGCGGTCAGGACATCCTGATCCGCGACGGCGACCTGATCGATCTGGGGAAGCCGGGGATCGAGCGCTTCATCACGCTGATCCGCGACACCACGGAAGGTCTGTTCGCGCTCCCCGAAGCAGACGAACTCTATCTGAAGAGCCATGGCGTGGTCTTCGAGACGGTGAGCGACGGTCCGCACACTGGCGTCATCTTCAAACAGCTGCCGCTGCCCGCAGGAAAATTCAATCACGCTGTGGCCGACGTGCTCGTTCTCCTGCCTGCCGGCTATCCCGATGTGGCGCCGGACATGTTTTATTGCGACCCCTGGTTGACGCTGAACAGCGTGGGGCGGTACCCGACCTGTGCAGACCAGGCCCACGCATTTCAGGGCCGCAACTGGCAGCGCTGGTCGCGCCACAACACGGCGTGGCGCCCGGGAATCGACGGCCTGCACACCATGCTCAAGCGCATCGAGCACGCCCTGGCGGAGGCGAAGTGATGTCGCCGGCTGCTCTGGACATCGTCCTGCTGGAGCCGCACGAGGCGGCCCTGCGCTCGCTGCTGCACCGAGATGACGGGGCCGAGGCGTCCGCCTATGTGCTGTTCGGCAAGGCCGACATCTCGGCAGACCCCTGGTCGGGCCTGTCTCGCACCAGGCTGATCTCGCATGAGGTCATTCCCGTCGCGGCTGACGAGATGGTCTCGGCATCGCCGGTCCACGTCACATGGTCCACCCGCGGCTTCATGCGCGTTCTCGGCGTCGCGAAGGAACGCGGCTTGGTCGCGGGCCTGGTGCACACGCATCCGAACGCGGCAGCGTTCTTCTCCGACCAGGATGACCGAAACGAGGCGGAACTCGCCCGGACGACGTTCAACAAGGGCGTTTCCGGCCTGGCCAGCATGGTGTTCGGCCGCGATGACGCTATAGCTGGCAGGCTCTGGATCGCACCCGGCGAGACGGTCACAGCATCCTCGATCTCGCTGGTAGGCAGCCAGATCAAAATCGCGCGCGCGGAAGCTACAGCCGACGAAGATCAATTCCTGGCTCGGCAGGCCGCGCTCTTCGGCCGAGGGTTCAATCCGGTCGTGCGCGGGCTGCGGGTCGGGGTCGTAGGGGGCGGGGGCACGGGCAGTGCTGTCGCGATGCTGTTGGCGCGATTGGGCGTCGGATTTCTGGGCCTGATGGACAACGACACCATCGATGTCACCAACCTCAACCGCGTGCATGGCTCGCGTGCAGCGGACGTAGCCGCCGGCTTGGCCAAGGTGGACATCCTCGCGCGCGAGATTCGTGCGGCGGGTCTCGGCACCCAGGTCGTCACCAAGAAGGAGTGGGTGGGCCACCCTGATCTGCGCGACCTGCTGCGCTCCTGCGATGTGCTGTTCGGTTGTACCGACGACCATCAGGGGCGGCTGACGCTCAACCGCTTGGCGCACTACTACGGCATCCCGCTGATCGATGTCGGCCTGCGCATGCGCGCGGCACGCAGCGGCGCGGACTACGATATGACGGGCCGTGTGTCGACGATTCGCCCTGGCAACCCTTGCCTCATGTGTCTGGGGGTGGCCGATCCACGCCGCGCTGCGGCCGAGGCTCTGCAGCGTAGCGACCCGGCCGAGTTCGAGCGGCGTAAAGCAGAAGCCTATGTGGATGGGGGCGGCGATCCGGCGCCCGCAGTAGTCACGTTTACCACAGCCATCGCCTGCGCCGCTGTCGATGAACTTATTCAGGGCCTGACCAGTTTTCGCGGCCCTCAGGGCGTGGCGCACAACAGGATTCGCCGTTTCGACCGCGTGGAAGACCGGGCCATGACCTGTCGGCCTATCGCCTCGTGCCCGGTCTGCGCCAGCCAGGCGAGCTGGGGGCGCGGCGACGTCAATCCATTCCTCGGGGTGATCGGGTGACTATGAAACGATTTATCGCGCGCACGCTGCGCCAACTCGGATGGCTGCACTATGACCTGCTCGTTTCTGAGACCGCTCAGCATCCAGGCAAGAATTCTGTGCCTCCAGGCGAGTTGCGCCTCGTCATCGATAGCGGCGTCAAGAAGTGGGCTTGCATGAGCTGCCCAGGCGGCTGCGGCGTACAGATATCGCTATCACTAAATCCGGATCGAAGGCCCCGTTGGTCTGTCCAAACCGACTTCTGGGGAAGGCCCACCGTATCACCTTCGATCCACCAGCATCGCGCATGCTCATGTCACTTCTGGGTGAAGCAGGGTCTGATCGAATGGTGCCCATAGAGATTCCCCCAAGTCGCATATCGCGCGAGTCCGGCGCAGGGGTGTAACAAGATGCTTTACTCCCCAGGCAAGACAGTGCCCCTGACCGCAGCAGCAAAGTGTCGGAGCCAAACCGCAAAAAGCGCGCCGTCGCACATGAAGCGAGACGACGGACCATCGATCGATCAGGCCTCAGAGCGCCTCAATAGCGACACCAGCCGATTGATCAGCCCAATCCCGACAAACACGCAGTCTCGGCAGAACTTTAAGCGCAGCGCGCCCGGCCATATCCTAGGTGACCAGGGACGCTTAGCCCTGAGGTTCGCTGAGCACCAGGTCGAGGGGGCCACGCTCCTGGATTCAGGAAGCTGATTCTGCTGTGGCTGCGGATCGCTGGCCGAGCCGGCGCAGCCGGTTCGGCGGTCTGCCAGGGGCGCCAAGCCTACGCGGCGGGGATAGCCCGCGGGGCTTTCCCCTAGAGGCAAGCGGAGCGCGCAGCGCCACAGGCGCGGAGACAGACACCGGGCGCAGCAAAAAGAAAGGTGCGCCGTCCCCGAAGGAACGACGCACCGAAGTCAGCGCAGCGCGATCAGTTCGCCGCCGGCGCCGTCATCGACTGCAACTGCTCGATCACGCCGGGCTCGACGAACACGCAAGCCTGCTCGTCCGCGATCGGCACGTTGAACACCCGCGCGAACACCGTGCGCCGCAGATGAGCCAGCCGGCCCGTCCGGTAGGCCTGCTCGGGCTTCATGCGCCCACCGACCTGCGAGCCGCTGCGCTGCGGATCGCATTCGACCAGCGCGACGAAGCCATCGTCATACAGCTTCTGATGTTCGGGGCACAGGCTCCAGCCAGTCGCAGTATGGCATTCCAGGCTCGCGCGCAGGCGCTTGTCCAGCAGGATCGCGCCGGTATCGAACGCCGTGCCGCAGACAAGGCAAACGTGCTGTTCGAGGGAAACATGTGATTTGTCGTTCATGACGGTTCTCCGGTTGCCAGGGCGGAATTGCCCGGAACCGTCGCCCTCACGGCGCAGCGCAGCAGTCAGGGGTCGCAGACGGCCGCAGGCCGCCAGCGTGCCTGCAGGCACGCGCAGCCCTTGACGGCGAGAACGCCGTGGTACGTTCGAGGGAACGGCAACTCCGCCCACCCCGACCCCAAACGAAGCCAGGACCGGCAAGCGGAGCGCGCAGGCACGGCCGACAGGGTCGCGCCGGAGGCGTCAGCCGAGCGCAGCGAGGCAACGACGGATGCCCGCCAGGGGCGAGCCCCGCGCATAGCGGGGCTCGATGCGCAGCACGACAGCGCGGCCCGGCATTGCCGGGAGACGCCCACTGCCTATCTATGACCATCCAAGGTGGGGAGATACCATCTGGCAAAAGGGAGGTTGTCCAGCGTGAGCGAGGACGTGTCCGGCAGGCTGATGCGGTTCCATACCAGTTGCACCCCGGGCTTCAGATGTTTCCGCCCATGCTGCTGGTACCTTGTTCGAGCAGCGCATGTGGGGGTCCTTCTACCCGCAAGGCTTCCACGACAGAGGGACGCTGGGCCACGCGCTCGAAGAAGTCTTTCAATGCGGGCCATCGGGCCAGATCGAAGGCAAGCCGCTGCGCCCAGGTGAGCATCGTGAAGAGGTAGGCGTCCGGCGCGGAGAAGTGATCGCCGCCCAGATAGCCCCCCAGGGTCAGTCGGCGATCCACATCATCCAGACGAGGTGCGACGTGTAGAAGGGTCTGTGCCTGCCCCTGCACCGTTTTCGACAGGAAATTGGCTGCGACGCCCCCATGACGCTCCGGGGTGATGAAGTTCTTGTGCAATTCGGTCGCGATGAAGTTGAGCCACGCCAGCGCGTGGTATCGCTGGCGCGTACCGGCCGGCGGCAGGAGCCGCCTGTCTGGGGTCTGATCCGCGATGAATTGCAGGATCACGGCGCATTCGGTCAATAGATCGCCGTCATCCAGCGCGAGGGCCGGGACGTAGGCCTTCGGATTGATAGCAAGATAGTCCCCGCCGGACCAGTGGTGCGTCCCCAGATCGACCTTCTCCAGGGTGAAGGCCAGTCCTGCCTCCCGAAGTAGGATGTGTGGTGCCTGCGAACTGGCGCCGGCTGCGTAGTAGAGGATCATTGCCGTTTCTCCTAGGATGGATGGCACTGGACGCTACCGGTACATCCGCCTTTCGGGAACGCGCAAATCCAAGACCAATACGTGCAAAACTGCAAGCATGTTCGATTGGCAGGATCTTCATTACTTCCTCGCAACAGCGCGTCTCGGGTCGTTTACTGCGGCCGCGGCCGAACTGGGTGTCGATCACGCCACGGTGGGCCGCCGCGTGGCGCGCCTGGAGGTGGCGATTGAACGTAAGCTGGTGGTGCGCCTTCCCCGTTCGACGAGGCTCACGAAAGAAGGCGTGGTCCTCGCCGAGGTGGCCCGCTCGATGGAGGTGAAGGCGGACGCCGTTGTGCGACATCTGCACGGCCATCCCGGCAGCGCGCCAGTCACGGTCACGGTAAGCGCGTTGCCTGTGCTGGCTGCATTTCTGATCGCTCCCAGCCTGCCTTCGTTTTCCCAAGTCCACCCGGATATCCATATGGTGCTGTCGGCCACGTCGGCGGTGGCGTCGCTCGAACGCGCGGAGGCTGACATTGCGATCGGCTTCGTACGTGCGAAGGTGCCCGGGCGCGTGGTGCGCCAAGCCGGCGAACTGGCACTTGGCCTCTACGCCTGCCATGACTACGGCGATACGTTCCCGGCAGAGCGGTGGGCGTTCATCGGCTTCGAGTCTTCGCTGGATGACATCCCGCAGCAACGGTGGCTGCACGCATTTGCCGACGGCCGCCCCTTCATCCTGCGATCCAACGACGTCGTCACGCAGGCGCAAGGGGCACGAGCGGGCGTGGGGATTGCACTGCTGCCGCGACTTCTCGGAGATGCCGATCCCGGCTTGACGCGCATGAAGGCGCACCCGGAGACTCCCCGCCGGAAGCTCTGGATGTCGGTCCACACGGATGTCAGGCGATCACCGGCCGTCCGTGCTGTTATGACGCATTTGATGGAGGTATGCGGCGGCCTGCCCGGAAGCGCCGATCCCCGGCCATGAACGCCTCCCGCATGTGAGGGATCAACGTCGTCGCCAGCACCAAGGCTGTTCGTGGTCTGGAGCACGCCTTCACCATCGCCTTGCGGCATTAGGTGCCCGCCGTCTGCTCTCTACACCTTCCCGGAGGATGATCCAGGCTTGGCTCGGCGTTGGATCGGATATCTAAGCATCCAGAGCTTTCGCCGACTTTGACGGGCTTCACTTCGGGCGTTTCCCCCCGAAGGCTCAAGTTGTTCAACTCCCTTGTGTCTACCGATTTCACCACTCGGGCAGTACATGGTGCGCTGGAACCCACAGTTCCTTCTGCTGGCTCCTGCTTGGCTCCTGACCATCGTTCCGAGCCGAAAGGCCTCGTAATGGACGATCGCAAGCCATTGTCACTATTGCTCTTTTGCCCCGACGGCACAGGCAGACGAAACTTGACAAAACAGATTTTAAGTACACAGCGGGCCGACGCAGATAGTGGACCGGCGCATCGGTACGATCTTGCTCGCCGCATCCTTTCTACGCCCCAACTGGTTGTGCCGATAGCCCCTGAAAACCACCATACCTCCCTGCACCAAAACCGAAGGAGGTCCAAATGGAGCAACGATCACAGGCACTGCTTGCAGACAGCAATGCTGCCCAACCCCTTCCCGTCCCCGGCACGCAAGCCTACGAAGCGCTGCCGCAATTTCCCCAGCGCAGCCCCCTTCCCTTCCGCCGCACCATCCGCCGCCACGAACTGCGTCAGATGGTCCCACTGGCCGAAACAACGATCTACGAAATGGAGCGCCGCGGCAAGTTCCCTCGACGCTTCAACCTGACGCCCCGCTGCGTCGTGTGGGACCTGGCCGAAGTGGAAGCGTGGATCGAAGCACGAAAGCAGGCCCCGCGCGTCGGCGTCGCGAAGCCAGACGTTCATCTACGAAAAACCCGCCCTGTTCGGGCGGGTTCGAACGAGGCATGAAGCCGGACAGCAGCCTTCAACCCACCAGGGCTTCCAGTGCCTTCGACGCCGAGCGCGGCAACCGCCGCCCCTCCTTCGCCACGTTGACCTGCAACGCCACGCGCGCCACCTCCAACACGTCCTTGGCCAGCGCATAGCTGCCCTTGGCCTGCAGCCAGGTCAGCACGTCCGCCAGATGCCAGATCGACGCACTGCCCTCATGCACCGGCGCAGGGAAGCTGCCCGGATGGGCCAGCATCAGCTTGCGCATGTTCTGCCGCGACACGCCCACGATCTCGGCCACGTCAGTCAGCCCCACCAGATCCGGCGCCACTTCGATCAATCGCGCTGTCGGCGCCGCGCGGCGCACATCGGCCAGTGCGCTGCGCACGGCCTCATCCGCATCCGCTGCCTCGCGGGTGAACTCCAGCGCCAGACGCCCCGGCTGCCCGATGCCGACCAGCGCATCGTCGCAGCCGGCAGCGCCCAAGCGCTCGACCAGTGCATCGGTGTCGCGGTCCTCGTCGGCCAGTTGGTACTTCAGGGTGAAGGTGTATTCCATCGCGCTACTCCTGGGCACCATCGCCCGCATCGTGCTGGCGTCGGTGCGTGGTGCAGTTGTCCACGACGCGCCGCAAGGCGCGTGCGTGGTTGCCAGGGCTCTTCGGCGTGCTCCACACGCTGGTGATGCAGAACTCGCCGCACCGGCACTCCTGGTCGTTGTAGGGGCAATAGATCCGCCCCCAGGCATGGCTGCCGCCGACCTCGACGCGCCAGCCCTGCCCTTCGGCATGCCGCAGCGCTTCCTCGACGTCCTTCTTCGGATGGGAGGGTCGGACCATCAGCGGCCTCCAGTGTCTTGGCGACAACGCAAGTTGTCAAGTGACAACCAAAACCCCGTCATACCAACGCGCTCAGCACTGGAACCGCCATGTTTTCCGGCAGCAGCTTCGGAACGTAGGTGTCACCCTGGATCCACGCATCGACCATGTTGGCCCACTCCTGCAGCATGTGCCGGCGCTGCTCGGCGTACTCCGCCTTGTTATAGACGCCCCGGGACGAACGCCCGTCCTCATGCGCCAAACACTTCTCGATCCAGTCGCCGTTGAAGCCCACCTCGTTGAGCAACGTCGAACCTGTCCGGCGCAGGTCATGCACGGTGAAGGGCTCCAGAGCCAGGCCGGCGGCCTGGGCCCGGGACGTGATGAGCTGGGTCACCCGGTTCAACGTCGCGTGCGACATGCAACGCGTCGGCTCGTAGCGAGAGGGCAGCACGTACTTCGAGCCCGCCGCACAGGTGTGCAACGCCACGAGGATGTCGAGCGCCTGCCGGGACAGATAGACGACGTGCGGCTTCCGTCCCTTCATGCGCTCCTTGGGGATGGTCCAGGTCGCGTTCTCGAAGTCGATTTCGCTCCACATCGCCTCGATCAGCTCGCTCTTGCGCACCAGGGTCAGCAGGACCATGCGCAGCGCCAGGCGGATCGTCGGGTAGGTCGCGATGGACTCCAACTGGTGGAAGGCCAACCGGATCTCGGTCGGAGACAGCGCCCGGTCCTTCGGCACGAAGGTGGCGATCGAGGCCGCCGCCACGTCGTTGGCCGGGTTGTCCACCCGCTCGCCATGCAGGATGGCGAAGGCATAGACCTGCTTCACGATGTCGCGGACGTGCACCGCCGTGGCGGGCGCCCCGCGCGCCTTCACCTTGTGGCACAGGGCCCGCAGGTCATCGCCGGTGATCTCGTTGAGCAGCCGGTTCTGGAACACGGGCAGGATGTCGCGGTCGACCACGTGCTTGCGCATCGCGCGCGTGCTGTCGGCCATCTTGGCGTCCGCCAGCCACTTGAGCGCCACATCTCCGAAGCTCTTGGCCGCGGTCAGCCGACGCTTCTCGCGCTGCTTCTCCAGCGCCGGCGAGCGGCCCGCAGCAACGGCCTTCTTGGCGTCGAGCAGCTTTTCGCGGGCCATCGCCAGGGAGATGCCGCCGGGGCCATAGCGCCCGATGGTCAAGGTCTCGCGGCGCCCGTTGAGACGGTAATCGTAGCGGAAGGTGACGGTACCGACCGGCGATACCGTCACGTACATCCCATCCCGGTCAGAAGCCTTGTAAGTCAAGGACTTAGGCTTCAGGTTGCGCAGTGCAGTGTCGGTCAACATCGAGGTTTTTCCTCCTGTTCGTGACGGCTTTTACCGTCAGGGGTCAGGAGACCCGTCGATGCCCGGAAAGCCGCATAAAACAAGCTTTCCTGAGGAGTGTTTTACCGTCAAAGACCGGTTTGGTCTCAATAGTAAACGGGAGGGTCTTGATCAGACTTCCGGTTCGTACCGTCAGCTCTACCGTCAACTCATTTCGCTGGCCGGCGATAGCCACCGATAGCCGCCGTGACGTATTTCCTTTTAAATCAACACGTTACGGTGGTTTTTCGATTGCTGGCGATAGTCCCCGAAGGACCTGATTTCACTCCCACTCGATCGTCGCCGGCGGCTTCCCGGAAATGTCGTAGACAACCCGCGACACACCCCGCAACTCATTGATGATGCGATTGCTCACGGTGCCGAGGAAGTCGTACGGCAGGTGCGCCCAGTGCGCGGTCATGAAGTCGATGGTCTCCACCGCGCGCAGCGCGATCACCCATTCGTAGGCGCGGGCGTCGCCGACCACGCCGACCGACTTCACCGGCAGGAACACAGCGAAGGCCTGGCTGGTCTTGTCGTACAGGTCGGCCTTGCGCAGCTCGTCGATGAAGATCGCGTCGGCCTTGGCCAGCAGTTCGGCGTACTCGCGCTTCACTTCGCCAAGGATGCGCACGCCCAGGCCGGGGCCGGGGAACGGGTGGCGGTAGACCATGCTGCGCGGCAGGCCGAGTTCGACGCCCAGGCGCCGCACTTCGTCCTTGAACAGTTCGCGCAACGGCTCGACCAGGCCCAGCTTCATGTGCTCAGGCAGGCCACCGACATTGTGGTGACTCTTGATGACGTGGGCCTTGCCGGTCTTGCTGCCGGCCGACTCGATCACATCGGGGTAGATGGTGCCCTGCGCCAGCCACTTGGCGTTGCGGAGCTTGTTCGACTCTTCGTCGAAGATCTCCACGAACAGGTTGCCGATGATCTTGCGCTTGGCTTCCGGGTCGCTGACGCCGGCCAGCGCCTGGAAGTAGCGGTCGGCGGCGTTGACGCGGATCACCTTGACGCCCATGTGCTCGGCGAACATCGCCATCACCTGGTCGCCTTCCTGCCAGCGCAGCAGCCCGGTGTCGACGAACACGCAGGTCAGCTTGTCGCCGATCGCCTTGTGCAGCAGCGCGGCGACCACCGACGAATCCACACCGCCGGACAGGCCGAGGATCACCTCGTCGTCGCCGACCTGGGCGCGCACGCGGGCGATCTGGTCGTCGATGATGTTGGCCGCGGTCCATAGCGTGGCGCAGCCGCACACGTCGACCACGAAGCGGCGCAGCAGGGTCTGGCCCTGCAGGGTGTGGGTGACTTCCGGATGGAACTGCACGCCGTACCAGCGCTTGACCTCGTTGGCCATGGCCGCGACCGGGATGCGGTCGGTGACGGCGGTGATGGTGAAGCCCGGCGGCACCTGCGACACGTGGTCGCCGTGGCTCATCCACACGTTCAAGCGCGACGCGCCTGCGTGATCGGTCAATCCGGAGAACAGCGCATCGGCAGCGACCACCTCGACCTCGGCATGGCCGAACTCGCGCTGGTCCGCCGCTTCGGTGGCGCCACCGAGCTGCGCGGCCAGGGTCTGCATGCCGTAGCAGATACCGAAGATCGGCAGGCCGCTGTCGAACACTTCCTGCGGCGCGGCCGGCGCACCCGGCAGCGTGGTCGATTCCGGGCCGCCGGAGAGGATGATGCCCTTGGCGCCGAAGCCGGCGATCTCGGCCGGATCGTGGTCCCACGCCCAGATCTCGCAATACACGCCCAGTTCGCGAATGCGCCGCGCGATCAACTGCGTGTACTGCGCACCGAAATCGAGGATGAGGATCTTGTCGCTGTGGATGTTGGTCATTGGGGCCGGGAATCGGGAACGGGGAATCGGGAATGGGCAAAGCGGTGCAGACGCTGGTTCATCGATTCCCGACTCCCGATTCCCCATTCCCGGATGGGCGTCAGCCCATCCTGTAGTTCGGCGGTTCCTTGGTGATCTGCACGTCGTGGACGTGGCTTTCGCGCTGGCCGGCACCGGTGATGGTGACGAACTTGGGCTTGGTGCGCATGTCCTCGATGGTGGCGCAGCCCACGTAACCCATGGTCGCGCGCAGGCCGCCGATCAACTGGTGGATGATGCCGCTGAGTGGACCGCGGTACGGCACGCGGCCTTCGATGCCTTCCGGCACCAGCTTGTCGGCGTCGGAGGCGTCCTGGAAGTAACGGTCCTTGCTGCCCTTCTCCATCGCGCCCAGGCTGCCCATGCCGCGGTAGCTCTTGTAGCTGCGGCCCTGGAACAGTTCGACTTCGCCCGGCGCTTCCTCGGTGCCGGCGAACAGGCCGCCGACCATCACCGTGGAGGCGCCGGCGACCAGCGCCTTGCCGATGTCGCCGGAGTAGCGGATGCCGCCGTCGGCGATCAGCGGGATGCGGTCCTGCAGCGCCTCGGCGACCATGTCGATCGCGGTGATCTGCGGCACGCCGACGCCAGCGACCACGCGCGTGGTGCAGATCGAGCCGGGACCCACGCCGACCTTGACCGCGTCGGCGCCGGCGTCCATCAGCGCCAGCGCGGCGTCGCCGGTGACGATGTTGCCGCCGATCACCTGCAGCTGCGGGTAGGTCTTCTTGACCCAGGCCACGCGGTCGATGACGCCCTGCGAATGGCCGTGCGCGGTGTCGACGATGACCACGTCCACGCCGGCCGCGGCCAGCAGTTCGATGCGCTGCTCGGTATCGCCGCCGACGCCCACCGCGGCGCCGACCAGCAGCCGCGTGGCGGCGTCCTTGGCGGCGTTGGGGTTGTCGGTCTTCTTCTGGATGTCCTTGACCGTGATCAGGCCGCGCAGCTCGAAGCCGTCGTTGACTACCAGGATCTTCTCGATGCGGTGGCGGTGCAGCAACTGCAGCACTTCCTCGTCGCTGGCACCTTCGCGCACGGTGACCAGGCGATCCTTCTTGGTCATGATGTGGCGGACCGGATCGTCGAGCTTCTTCTCGAAGCGCATGTCGCGGCTGGTGACGATGCCGACCAGCTCGCTGCCGTCCACCACCGGCACGCCGGAGATGTTGCGGGCGCGGGTGAGTTTGAGCACCTCGCCGATGGTGGTCTCCGGACCGACCGTGAACGGCTCGGTGATGACGCCGGCCTCGAACTTCTTGACCTTGGCCACTTCGGCCGCCTGCTGCGCCGGGGTCAGGTTCTTGTGGATGATGCCGATGCCGCCGAGCTGGGCCATGGCCACCGCCAGGCGGTGCTCGGTGACCGTGTCCATCGCGGCCGAGAGGATCGGCAGTTTCAGGCGCAGGTCGCGGGTCAGCCGGGTTTCCAGGCTGACGTCCTTGGGCAGGACGGTCGAATGGGCGGGGACGAGCGAGACGTCGTCGTAGGTGAGAGCTTCAGCCTGGATGCGCAGCATCGGCGGACCCGAGTGTGGGGAAGCGCGGCATTTTAACGCATTTGGGGCGGGGATTGGGGATTCGGAAGTGGGGATTCGTCAAGACGGCGCTCTGCGCGGTCGGGCCGTTTGCCTCTCTTTCAGCAGGGCGATCTCGACGGCCTGCCGATCCCGCATACAAACCGGAAAGGCCGTGCATGCGCTTTTGCTGTTGCCTTTAACGAATCCCGAATCCCCAATCCCGCGCAGCCTTCAACGAATCCCCGATCCCGAATCCCGACTCCCCGCCGCCTCAGCGGCCTCGATCGTGTTCTGCATCAGCGTGGCCACGGTCATCGGCCCGACCCCGCCCGGCACCGGCGTAATCCAGCTGGCGCGCTGCGCCGCCGCGTCGAAGCCGACGTCGCCGACCAGGCGGCCGTCGTCCAGGCGGTTGATGCCGACGTCGATCACCACCGCGCCGGGCTTGACCCACTCGCCCGGGATCAGCCCCGGCCGGCCCACCGCCACCACCAGGATGTCGGCATCGCGCACCCGCGCCTGCAGCACCTCAGGCGGGGTGAACTTGTGGCAGCAGCTGACCGTGCAGCCGGCGATCAGCAGTTCCAGCGCCATCGGCCGGCCGACGTGGTTGCTGACGCCGACGATGGTGGCATTGCGCCCGCGCACCGGCTGGTCGGTGTGCGCCAGCAGGGTGACGATGCCGCGCGGCGTGCACGGGCGCAGGCCGAATTCGCGCAGCGCCAGGTGGCCGACGTTCTCCGGATGGAAGCCGTCCACGTCCTTGCGCGGATCGATGCGGTGGATCAGCCGGCTCGCATCGGGGATGCCCGGCAGCGGCAACTGCACCAGGATGCCGTGGATCTTGGGATCGGCATTGAGCCGGTCGATCAGCGCCAGCAGTTCGGCTTCGCTGGTGCCCGCCGGCAGGTCGTAGTCGAACGCCTCGATGCCCACCTTCTCGGCCGCGCGGCGCTTGTTGCGCACGTACACCGCCGAGGCCGGATCGCCGCCCACCAGCACCACCGCCAGCCCGGGCCGCGGTTGCCCGGCCGCCAGCCGCGCGTCGACACGCGCCTTGAGCTCGTCGAGCAGGTCTTCGGCGATGCGCCGCCCGTCGAGGATGCGGGCCGGGACGGAGGAGACGGGCGCGGAATCGGTCATCGGGGCGGGCGGGTGTAGAGTCGGGGGATGTCCATTGTCCCCGATTCCGCCATGACCGACACCACCCGCATCGAGGCCGCCGCCTTCCGTCGCCTGCTGCAGCACCTCAATCAGGCCCGCCCTGACGTGCAGAACATCGACCTGATGATCCTGGCCGGGTTCTGTCGCAACTGCCTGGCCGACTGGTACCGCGAGGCGGCGGCCGCCGAAGGCGAAGACCTCAGCAAGGAACAGGCGCGCGAGCGCGTCTACGGCATGCCGTTCGCCGACTGGAAGGCGCAGCACCAGGCCGAGGCCACGCCTGAACAACTGGCCGCCTTCGCCGAGGCGCAGCGCAAGCACGGCTAGCGATGCTGCGTTACACCGCGATCGCGGCGGCCATTCTCGCCGCGGCCTATGTGGTGATCTGCGCCCTGCTCTACCTGGGCCAGCGCGACCTGCTGTATTTCCCGCAGGGCACGCGGGTGGCACCGGCGCAGACCGATTTCGCGCTGCGTCGCGGCGCGGACGTGGAGCTGCGCGGCTGGCAGGTCAATCCCGGTCGCGACAAGGTGCTGCTGTACTTCGGCGGCAATGCCGAGGATCTGCGTTTCGCACGCGCGCAGTTGCAGGCCGCCCTGCCCGACCACAGCCTCTACCTGCTCGCCTACCGTGGCTACGGCGCCAGCGACGGCAAGCCCAGCGAGAACGCACTGGTGGGCGATGCCGTGGCGCTGTACGACCATGTGCGCGCCGCGCAGCCGCAGGCACAGATCGCGGTGCTGGGGCGCAGCCTGGGCAGCGGCGTGGCCAGCCAACTGGCGGCGCGGCGCGCGGTGGCGCAGCTGGTGCTGGTGACGCCGTTCGACAGCCTGGTGTCGGCGGCGCAGGCGCACTACCCCTGGGCGCCGGTGCGCTGGCTGCTGCGCGATCGCTACGACTCGGCGCGCGCCTTGCGCGCCTATCGCGGCCCACTGCTGATCCTGCGCGCCGGCCGCGACCAAGTGGTGCCGCCGACCAGCACCGATGCCCTGCTCGAGGCCCTGCCGCATCGCCCGACCGTGGTCGCCTTCGCGCAGGCCGACCACAACGACATCAGCGACGATCCGGGCTACGTGCGGGCGCTGCAGGCGTTCTTGCGCTGAGGCGGCATCGCTCGGGCGGGGTACTCGAAAGGTACCCGGGAGTCGACTGTCATGCAGCCACGACGCGCGAAGTGGTGCGTGCTTCCGAAAGCGCAATGCGTCGGGACTGAAGTCCCTCCCACAGTGCATCCGGCGGGCTCGTCGCAAGTCCCTATCGGTTCCCCCACGGGCACCGCACACAATGCTGCCTTGCCGTGGCTAATCGCCGCGACGCGGCTCGCCGGTCTCGACCGGCACGCCTTCCGGATTGAGCGTGCGGCTCTCGCGCCGCGGCGGCGTGAACGGAGTCGGGGTCGGCACCACTGGGGTGATGTTGCCGTACATCAGTCCCCTGCCAGCACGCACGTCACCGGCGGCGATCTCCAGTTCCAGCCGCTCGGCATCGCGGCGGCGGATCTCGCGGGCGATGGAGCGCGCCTCGCTCTCCTCCATGCCCAGTTCGATCAGCGCGGCCTGGCCGAATTCCACAGCCGATTCGAAGGTCTCGCGGATGTGGTAATCCACGCCAGCGGCGATCAACTCCAGCGCGTGTTCGCGGTCGTAGGAGCGCACCAGCAGCTTGGCCTGCGGAAACTCGGTGGTGGCCAGTTCGACGATGCGGTTGGCCGCTTCGCGGTTGTCCACGCACACCGCGATGGCACGGGCGCTGTGCGCGCCGGAGGCATGCAGCACGTCCAGACGCGTGCCGTCGCCGTAGTAGATCTTGAAGCCGAACTTGGCCGCGCTCTGGATCATCTCGATGTCGTTGTCGATGATGGTCACGTCCACGTCGCGCGCCAGCAGCGACTGGCTGGCGACCTGGCCGAAGCGGCCGAAACCGATGATCAGCACGCTGCCGGTGAGGCCGTCGGCCGCATCCACGCCTTCCATCGATGGCGCCTCCACCGGCGCCCAGCGCCGGTACAGCAGCACGAACAGCGGCGTCAGCGCCATCGACAGCACCACGATGGCGGTCAGGTTGGCATTGATCTGCGCGTCGATGACGCCGGCACCGCTGGCGGCGGCAAACAGCACGAAGGCGAACTCGCCGCCCTGCGCCATCAGCACGCCGCGATCCAGCGCCTGCGCATGGCCGCTGCCGGTGAGCCGCGCGACCAGATAGATGCACGCGGCCTTGGCCGCCATGAAGGCAAGCACACCGCTGAGGATCAGCGTCCAGTTGGCCGCCACCACCGCCAGGTTCAGCGCCATGCCGACACCGAGGAAGAACAGCCCCAGCAGGATGCCGCGGAACGGTTCGATGTCGGCTTCGATCTGGTGGCGGAAGGTCGATTCGGACAGCAGCACGCCGGCCAGGAACGCGCCCATTGCCATCGACAGCCCGCCGAGCTGCATCAGCAGCGCCGCGCCCAGCACCACCAGCAGGGCGGCCGCGGTCATCACCTCACGCGCCTTGGCCGCCGCCAGCAGCCGGAACAGCGGGTTGAGCAGCCAGCGCCCCGCCGCCAGCAGGCCGACGATCGCCGCGGCGCCGATACCGATGCCGATCCAGCGCGACGGCGCAGACGCGTCCGCCGGCACCGGCGCCATCCACGCCACCACCGCCAGCAGCGGCACGATCAACAGGTCCTCGAACAGCAGGATCGCGACGATCTTCTGCCCCGCCGGCAAGGCGATGTCGCCGCGCTCGCCGAGCAACTGCATCACCACCGCGGTGGAGGTCAGCACGAAGCCGGAGGCCGCGATGAAGGCCACCGGCAATGGAAAGCCGAAGGCCAGTCCGACCCCGGTCAGCACGCTCGCGCAGACGATGATCTGCGCGGTACCCAGGCCGAAGATCTGCTTGCGCAGGCTCCACAGGTGCGAGGGCCGCATTTCCAGGCCGATCACGAACAGGAACATGACCACGCCCAATTCGGCGACGTGCAGGATCGCCTGCGGATCGGAGAACCAGCCCAGGCCGAACGGCCCGATCGCCAGGCCGGCGGCGAGATAGCCGAGCACCGACCCCAGGCCGAGCCTGCGAAACACCGGCACCGCCACCACGGCCGCGCCGAGCAGCGCTACCACCTTGATCAATTCGCTGCTGTCGGCTGGACTGGTCATGCGCCGATTCTACGCACAAGGCCGCAGCATCCCCATGGAGCGGGATGCGACATGAGACGCGGCGCACTGCGTGCTGCGCGCAAGGAACCTTTTGTGCGACATGCAAGCGGTCGCGCGCTGTGTGCCGCACCCTCACCCCAACCCCTCTCCCGACGGGAGAG
>NZ_AQOK01000771.1:0-1225 GCF_000364645.1 Xanthomonas sp. SHU 308
GCATTGGCGCTGGCGGCGATTGCCATGCTGCTCTGCGACCCGCTGGCGGTGCTCTCGGCCGGCTTCTGGCTGAGCTTCCTCGGCGTCGCCTGGCTGGCTTGGTGCATGCCCGATGCCGGTCGTGGCTGGCGCGAGACGCTGCGCAGCTTCCTGACCGCGCAGGGCGTGGCCACGGTCGGCCTGCTGCCGGTGAGCACGATGCTGTTCGGGCAGGCCTCCGTGGTCGGGCCGCTGGCCAACCTGCTGGCGATCCCGTGGTGGAGCCTGGTGGTGGTCCCGCTGGCCTTGCTCGGCACCGCGCTGGAGGCGTTGCATGCCGGCGCCGGGGCCTGGCTGTGGCGCCTGGCCGCGGCCTGCTTCGACCTGACCTGGCCGTTGTTCGTCGCCCTGGGCGAGAGCCGCTTCGCCCTGCGCTGGTTGCCGGAGGCGCGCGACTGGGCGCTGCCGCTGGCCTTGCTGGGCGCGTTCTGGCTGCTGCTGCCGCGCGCGGTGCCGGGCAAGCCGCTGGCGGCGCTGCTGTGGTTGCCCTTGCTGTGGCCGCCGCTGGAGCGACCGCGACCGGGCGAGGTCGATCTGGTGATGTTCGACGTGGGGCAGGGGCTGTCGTTGCTGGTCCGCACCGCCCACCATCAACTGCTGTACGACACCGGGCCGGCGGTGGAGGACGGCTACGACGCCGGCGAGCGGGTGGTGGTGCCGGCGCTGCATGCGCTCGGCGTGGCGCGGCTGGATCGCGCGGTGATCAGTCATGGCGACAACGATCACGCCGGTGGCCTGACCGCAGTGCGCGCGGCGCTGCCGATCGGCCTGATTCATGCCCCGGCCGGCGCGCCGGTGCCGCTGGACCGCCCCTGCGTGACCGGCGATGCCTGGGAATGGGATGGCGTGCGGTTCCGGTTCCTGCACCCGGCGTCGCACTTTCCCTATCTGCGCAACGAATCCAGCTGCGTGCTGCGCGTGGAAACCGTGCATGGCGCGCTGTTGCTGGCCGGCGATATCGGCGACGTGGTCGAGCGTACGCTGCTGCGCGAGGCGCCGCAGGCGCTGCGCGCCGACGTCGTGGTGGCGCCGCACCATGGCAGCGCGCATTCCTCGCAGCCGGCCTTCGTCGCCGCCACCGGTGCGCGGCTGGTGCTGGTGTCGGCGGCCTACGGCAACCGCTTCGGTCATCCGCATCCGGGCGTGGTGGCGCGCTGGCAGGCCGCCGGTGCCGAGGTCGCCGGCA
>NZ_AQOK01000772.1:0-359 GCF_000364645.1 Xanthomonas sp. SHU 308
CGTGCCGTTGCCGCGCGCCGCCACAGCGTCGGCCGCGGCGACGATCCGCTGGCCGGACGAGGACTGATGGCGGCCGACCGGCGCCCGCGCGCAATCGCGCTGATGGGCCCGACCGCCTCGGGCAAGACCGCCGCGGCGATCGCCCTGGCCGAACGCTGCGGCGGCGAGATCGTCAGCGTCGATTCGGCGCTGGTCTACCGTGGTCTGGACATCGGCGCGGCCAAGCCCGATGCCGCCGAGCGCGCGCGGGTGCCGCACCACCTGCTGGACCTGCGCGATCCCTGGCAGACGTATTCGGCGGCCGAATTCGCCGCCGACGCGCGCGCCGCGCTGGAGGCGATCGTGGCCCGCGGCCGCCT
>NZ_AQOK01000773.1:0-4504 GCF_000364645.1 Xanthomonas sp. SHU 308
TGTACTTCCAGGCGCTGCTGGAAGGGTTGGCGCCGATGCCGGCGGCCGACCCGCAATTGCGCGCGGCGCTGACCGCGCAGGCGCAGGCCGAGGGCTGGGCGGCGCTGCACGCGGAACTGCAGCGGATCGATCCGTTGGCCGCGCAGCGCATCCGCCCCGGCGACGCGCAGCGCATCCAGCGTGCGCTGGAGGTGTACCGGCTCAGCGGCCGGCCGATCAGTGCCTGGCAGGCGGATCCGGGTCCGCCGCGGCTGCCGCTGCGGGTGCTGAAGCTGGTGCTGGCGCCGGCCGAGCGCAGCGTGCTGCACGGGCGCATCGATGCCCGCTTCGATGCGATGCTGGGGCAGGGCTTCCTCGACGAAGTGCACGCCTTGCGCGCGTTGCCGCAGATGCAGGCGGTCGCGCAGCCGTTGGCGCTGCCGGCGGTGCGCGCGGTCGGCTACCGCCAGGCCTGGGAGTATCTGGACGGCGTCGGCGATGCGGCGGACTTCCGCGTCCGCGCCATCGCCGCCACCCGGCAGCTGGCCAAGCGCCAGCTCACCTGGCTGCGCGGCGAGCAGGATGCCCGCTGGTTCGACCCGGCGCGCGACGCCGGGCGCCTGCAGGCGGCCCTGGACGCCTTCCTCGGCTGATCGGGCGCGCCGCCGCGCTGTGCTGGCGCCCGCGGTTGTGTAACATCGACGTTCCGGACCACGGCAGGGGAGCTGCAGTGCCGTCCCGGACAATAAAAACAATAATTTGGGAGTGAAGCATGTCCAAGGGGCAATCCTTGCAGGATCCTTTCCTCAACGCGTTGCGTCGCGAACGGGTCCCTGTCTCGGTGTATCTGGTCAACGGCATCAAGCTGCAGGGCACGATCGAGTCGTTCGATCAGTTCGTGGTCCTGCTGCGCAATACCGTCAGCCAGATGGTCTACAAACACGCCATTTCCACCGTGGTGCCGGCGCGCAACGTGCGCGTGGGACCGGGCGGCGGCTATGTGCAGCAGAACGAAGGTGGCAGTGCGGGTGATGATGAAGTCGAGTAGTACCGTAACGAAGTGCGGAGCCGCGGGTGTTTGATCGGTCCCGCCGCGGCGAACATGCACTGCTGATCCAGCCCTACGCGGGCGGTCCGTTGGAAGACGATGTTCTGGAGGAGTTCGCCGACCTGGCGCGCTCGGCCGGTGCCAGCATCGCCGCCACCGTGACTGCGCGCATCGACAAACCGAGTCCGGCGACGCTGATCGGCAGCGGCAAGCTGGAAGAGGTCAAGGCCGCCGCCGACGCCAGCGGTGCCGACCTGGTTCTGGTCAACCACGCGCTCAGCCCCGGCCAGGAGCGCAACCTGGAGAAATACCTGGAGCGGCGCGTGATCGACCGCACCGGGCTGATCCTGGACATCTTCGCCCAGCGCGCGCGCAGCCACGAAGGCAAGCTGCAGGTCGAACTGGCCCAGTTGCGGCACATGGCCACCCGGCTGGTGCGCGGCTGGACCCACCTGGAGCGCCAGCGCGGCGGTTCGATCGGCCTGCGCGGCCCCGGCGAAACCCAGCTGGAAACCGATCGCCGCCTGCTGCAGAAGCGGGTGGAGCAGTTGCAGAAGCGGCTGGAGAAGGTCGAGGTGCAGCACACCCAGATGCGCCGCGCGCGGGTGCGCAGCGAGCTGCCGCGGATCGCGGTGGTGGGCTACACCAACGCCGGCAAGTCGACCCTGTTCAACGCGCTGACCGGTGCCGAGGCCTACGCCGCCGACCAGTTGTTCGCGACCCTGGACCCGACCGTGCGGCGCATCGCGCTGCCCGGCGGCAACGCCATGCTGGCCGATACCGTCGGCTTCGTGCGCAACCTGCCGCACGAACTGGTCGCGGCATTCCGCTCGACCCTGTCCGAGGCGCGCGAGGCCGACCTGCTGCTGCACGTGGTCGACGCCGCCGATCCGCTGCGCGAGGAGCGCATCGCCCAGGTCGACGAGGTGCTGCACGCGGTCGGCGCCGGCGAACTGCCGCAGTTGCTGGTGTTCAACAAGATCGACCGCATCGAGGGCGCCGAGGTGCGTCACGATGCGCAGGACGGCGTGCCGGACACCGCGCGGCGCGAGCGGGTGTGGATCTCCGCGCGCGACGGCCGCGGCCTGGACCTGCTGCAGCACGTGCTCGGCCAGCGCCTGGGCCTGCGCCACGTGCAGGGCAGCCTGCGCCTGCCGCCGAGCGCCGGACGCCTGCGCTCGCAATTGCACCAGTTGCAGGTGATCCGCAGCGAGCAGGCCGACGAGGACGGCTGGCTGCTGCAGGTGGACATCCCGATCACCGAGGCAGAGCGCCTGGCCGCCGCGGCCGACGGCGCGCCGATCCGCGCGCTGCTGCCGCCGCGCGAGCAGGAGGAGTGGCAGCAGCGCTGAGTGCCGCGTCGACGCCGGCGTCGGCACGCTCGACGCCGATGGGCGGGCCGGCGTGGTCGCGGCCCATGCGCCGCGTTGGCTGACGGCCGGCCATCCGCCGGCACGCGCAGGCGCGACAGCCACGGCGAATTGGGCTACAAAGCGCACTGGTTTCCCGAGCTGTGCCATGACGCTTCCCACCGATTCGGATCTGCTGCAACAGGCCACCGCCCTCAGCGATCGCTTGCGCACCGCGCGCGAGCGCCTGGTCACCGCCGAAAGCTGCAGCGGCGGCTGGATCGCCAAGGTGATGACCGATGTCGCCGGGTCCTCGGCCTGGTTCGACTGCGGCATCGTCGCCTACAGCTACGAGGCCAAGCAGGCCTTGCTGGGCGTGCGTCCGCAGACGCTGGAGCATCATGGCGCGGTCAGCCGGGAGACGGTGATCGAGATGGTGTCCGGGGCGCTGGTCAATTCCGGCGCCAGCGTCGCGGTCGCGGTGACCGGCATCGCCGGGCCGGGCGGCGGCTCCGCGGACAAGCCGGTCGGCAGCGTCTGGCTGGGCTGGAAGCGCCGCGGCGGCTATGCCAGCGCGCAATTGTTCCAGTTCCCGGGCGACCGCGACGCGGTGCGCCGGCAGACCGTGGCGGCGGCCCTGCGCGGCCTGGACGCGTTGCTGTGATCGTGGCCGCGCGCCTTCCCCGAGGATGAGCGCGATGTGGGAGGCGTTGAGCACCGTCCGCGACCTGGGACGCCTGCAGGAAATCGCCTCGGTGCTGATCCGCTACGGGTTCGGCGACGTGGTCCGGCGCATCGGCATGGCCGACGTGCTGGAGCGCGCCGGGCGCCTGCTGCACTGGCACAACGCCGAGGAGATGCTGCGCATGTCGGCCCCGCAGCGGGTGCGGCGCGCCCTGCAGGATCTCGGCCCGACCTTCGTCAAGCTGGGCCAGGTGCTGGCCACGCGCGTGGACCTGCTGCCGCCGGAGTGGATCGACGAACTGGGCGAACTGCAGAACGCCGCGCCGGCGCTGGACTATCCGCAGATCCTGCCGCAGCTGATCGAGGCGCTCGGCGAAGAGCCGACGGCGATCTTCGCCGAGGTCGAGGAAACCCCGCTGGCCGCCGCTTCGCTGGCGCAGACCCATCGCGCCCGGCTGCACGACGGCACCGCCGTGGTGATCAAGGTGCGCCGCCCCGGCATCCGCGAGGTGATCGAGGCCGACCTGCGATTGCTGGCGCGGCTGGCGGAGATCGTCGAAGCGCGCGCGCCGGACCTGAAGCGCTATCACCCGGCCGCGGTGGTGCACCAGTTCACCCTGTCGCTGCGCCGCGAGCTGGATTTCGCCGGCGAATGCCGCAATGCCGAGCGCATCGCCGCCAACTTCCAGGGACACGACGAGATCGTGATCCCGCGGGTGCACTGGCAGTGGACCTGCGAGACCTTGAACGTGCAGGACTTCGTCGACGGCATCGGCGGCCGCGACCTGGCCGCGGTCGACGCCGCCGGCCTGGACCGTCGCCAATTGGCGCGTACCGGGGCCGACATCGTGCTGAAGATGGTGCTGGAGGACGGCTGTTTCCACGCCGATCCGCATCCGGGCAACATCTTCTACCTGCCCGGTGAGCGCATCGCGGTGATCGACTTCGGCATGGTCGGGCGCATTTCCGAGCAGCGCCGTTACCAGGTGGTGCAATTGCTGCACGGGTTGGTCACTCAGGACGCCGAGGCGGTCGCCGACATCCTGCTGGAGTGGACCGACGGCGAGGTCGAGGTCGACGAGGCGCGCCTGCACCTGGAGATCGCCGCCTTCGTCGACCAGTACCGCGGCGTGCCGCTGAAGGACCTGCGGGTCGGCGCGATGCTCGGCGACGTCACCGCGCTGCTGCGCCAGCACGCGCTGGCCTTGCCGGCCGACCTGGCGCTGATGATCAAGACCTTCCTGACCCTGGAAGGGGTCGGGCGCCAGCTCGATCCGGATTTCGACATGGCCGGCGCCGCCGCCCCGTACCTGGAGCGGGTGATGCTGCAGCGGTTCGCGCCGCGGGCGATGGCCAGGCGCGGCCGCCGCACCGTGCTGGGCGCGCTGGAACTGCTCGGCGACCTGCCGCGCGACACGCGCCGGCTGCTGCAGGCGGCGCGGCG
>NZ_AQOK01000774.1:0-6347 GCF_000364645.1 Xanthomonas sp. SHU 308
AACGTGGAGACCGGCTCGCTGAAGGGCTTCGGCGACCAGGTCAACCGCGCCGCCAACCGCCTGACCATGGGCATCGTCACCGCCGCGCTGATCATCGGCTCGTCGATCGTGATGAACAGCGTCGGCGGCATTTCCAGCCGCTGGCTGTTGGCGATCGGCGTCTGCGGCTTCGTCGGCGCGGCACTGTCGGGGGTGTGGATCCTGTTCTCGATCTGGCGCAGCGGGCGCTGAGCGCGGCGCATGCTCTCGAGCACGGTTCGCCGGAAGCTGCGGCGGCTGGTCCGCAGGCAGCGCCCCGCTTCACAGGCGTGTCGGCGCGCACGCGATCCCTTGGTAGGAGGGGCTTCAGCCCCGACGCGATGCACTCGGATCCCCCGGTACACATCGCACTGACGCTGTGCGGGGTCCCAAAAGGCCTCCAGGATCAGAAGCCTCGCGCCTGCCGACGACGGCATTGCGGGCGGTCGCGCGGAGCATCCATCACTGGCGGCAGCGAAGCGCGCCGGCACTCCAGACCCACGCGCCAGTTGCTCGCCAGCTAATTTAGTAGTATTACTACTAACCATGGACCTGACCGAAACCCAGCAGGCGATCCTCGACCTGATCGCCGAGCGCATCGAACACGATGGCGTGCCGCCGTCGCAGACCGAGATTGCCCGTGCCTTCGGCTTCAAAGGCGTGCGCGCGGCCCAGTACCACCTGGAAGCGCTCGAACAGGCCGGCGCGATCCGCCGGGTGCCCGGGCAGGCGCGCGGCATCCGCCTGCTGGGTGGGGCGGCCGCTCCGGCCCCCGCGCCGCAGGTAGACAGCGCCGACGTGCTGCGCCTGCCAGTACTCGGACGTGTCGCCGCCGGCCTGCCGATCGGCGCGGACATCGGCTCCGACGACTTCGTGGTGCTGGACCGGGTGTTCTTTTCGCCGGCACCCGATTACCTGCTGAAGGTGCAGGGCGACTCCATGCGCGACGAAGGCATCTTCGACGGCGACCTGATCGGCGTGCACCGCACCCGCGATGCCCGCTCCGGGCAGATCGTGGTGGCGCGCATCGACGAGGAGATCACGGTCAAGTTGCTGAAGATCGGCAAGGACCGCATCCGCCTGCTCCCGCGTAACCCGGACTACGCACCGATCGAGGTGCTGCCGGACCAGGAGTTCGCCATCGAAGGCCTGTACTGCGGCCTGCTGCGCCCCAACCGCTGATGCCGCGCGTGGAGCAGGGCATGCACTACAGCGCCGGCCAGACTTTTCCGACCCCGGATATCGCCATTCGCCGCTGCCGTCGCCCGGTCCGGACGAATTATTTTCATCTCGCCACGCACTGTCTCAGTCCGTGCGATACCAGGCCCTTACATTGACCTCACTCCGCAAATCCTCCTCACCTTCCAAGGACACCACAATGGACGAGAACAAGAAGCGCGCGCTTGCTGCCGCCCTGAGCCAGATCGAGAAGCAGTTCGGCAAGGGCTCGGTGATGCGGATGGGCGATCGCGTCATCGAAGCGGTGGAAGTGATTCCGACCGGCTCGCTGATGCTGGACATCGCACTGGGCATCGGCGGCCTGCCGAAGGGCCGCGTGGTCGAGATCTACGGTCCGGAATCCTCGGGCAAGACCACCCTGACCCTGCAGGCCATCGCGCAGTGCCAGAAGAACGGCGGCACCGCCGCGTTCATCGATGCCGAGCACGCGCTGGACCCGATCTACGCCGCCAAGCTGGGTGTCAACGTCGACGAGCTGCTGCTGTCGCAGCCGGACACCGGCGAGCAGGCGCTGGAAATCGCCGACATGCTGGTGCGCTCGGGCTCGGTGGACATCGTGGTGGTCGACTCGGTCGCCGCGCTGACCCCCAAGGCCGAAATCGAAGGCGAGATGGGCGACCAGTTGCCGGGCCTGCAGGCGCGCCTGATGAGCCAGGCGCTGCGCAAGCTCACCGGCAACATCAAGCGCTCCAACACCCTGGTGGTGTTCATCAACCAGTTGCGCATGAAGATTGGCGTGATGATGCCGGGCCAGAGCCCGGAAACCACCACCGGTGGCAACGCGCTGAAGTTCTACGCCTCGGTGCGCCTGGACATCCGCCGCATCGGCGCGATCAAGAAGGGCGACGAGATCATCGGCAACCAGACCAAGATCAAGGTCGTCAAGAACAAGTTGGCGCCGCCGTTCAAGCAGGTCGTCACCGAAATCCTCTACGGCGAAGGCATCAGCCGCGAGGGCGAACTGATCGACATGGGCGTGGAAGCCAAGTTGGTCGAGAAGGCCGGTGCCTGGTACAGCTACGGCAGCGAGCGCATCGGCCAGGGCAAGGACAACGCCCGCGGTTACCTGCGCGACAACCCGCAGGTCGCGGCCAAGCTGGAAAGCGAGCTGCGCGAGAAGTTCCAGCCCACGGAAATCGCCCCGAGCGAGGCCGAGGCGGAAGACGACGACGCGTAATGGTTTTCTGCCGGGGGAGCGGTGGAGTCAGTGCCGCTCGTCTCCCTCGGCAGTCTTGAGCAAGCCAGGAGGGCGCGCGCCAGGGACGGCGCATTTTGAATGGGGTGGCATCGCCCATGAGCGACGAACAGGCACAAGAAGCACCACGTCGGCGTCGCCGGCAACCGGAACAGACGCCGCTGCAGAAGGCGCTGGGTCTGCTGGTGCGGCGCGAGCATTCGCGCAAGGAGCTGACCCGCAAGCTGCGTGCGCGTGGGGTGGAAGCCGACGCCGCCGCGGAGGCAGTGGAACGCCTGAGCGGCGAGGGCTGGCAGGACGACGGGCGCTTTGCCGAGCTGCTGGTGCGCAGCCGCGCCGGGGCAGGGTATGGCCCGCTGCATATCCGTGCCGAGCTTGGGACCCACGGCCTGGACAGTGAGGCCATCGCCACCGCGATGGGGGCCTTCGAGGGCGACTGGACCGAAAACGCGCGCGATCTGGTCCGGCGCCGTTTCGGTGCTGCCGGGGCGATGGACCTGCCGCAGCAGCGCAAGGCCGCCGATCTGCTGGCGCGGCGCGGTTTCGATGGGGACAGCATCCGCGCCGCGGTGCGCGACGCTGCGGAGGACTGAGCGGGCCGGGCCTGCTACCCTTGGCGAGTTGTCTTGTCCGGTTTCCGTGGCGCCCTCATCTACGAGGGAGCGCCAGGACGCCCGTCCGCTCGTCTATAGCCAGCCCATGAACGCACCCGCCAAATTCTCCACCTCCCAGATCCGCAGCGACTTCCTCGACTTCTTCAAGGGCAAGGGCCATACCATCGTGCCGTCCGCACCGCTGGTGCCCGGCAACGATCCGACGCTGCTGTTCACCAATTCCGGCATGGTGCAGTTCAAGGACGTGTTCCTGGGCGCCGAGAAGCGCAGCTACGTGCGCGCGGCGGACGTGCAGCGCTGCCTGCGCGCCGGCGGCAAGCACAACGACCTCGATTCGGTCGGCTACACCGCGCGCCATCACACCTTCTTCGAGATGCTCGGCAACTGGTCGTTCGGCGACTATTTCAAGAAGGACGCCATCGCCTGGGCCTGGGAGCTGCTGACCCAGGTCTGGAAGCTGCCGGCCGAGCGCCTGCTGGTCACCGTCTACCACACCGACGACGAGGCCTACGCCTTGTGGCGCGACATGATCGGAGTGCCCGCCGAGCGCATCGTGCGCATCGGCGACAACAAGGGCGCGCCCTACGCCTCGGACAACTTCTGGCAGATGGCCGACACCGGCCCCTGCGGCCCGTGCACCGAGATCTTCTACGACCACGGCGCGCACATCGCCGGCGGTCCGCCGGGGTCGCCCGACGAGGATGGCGACCGCTTCATCGAGATCTGGAACCTGGTGTTCATGCAGTTCGACCGCCAGCCCGACGGCACCCTGGTGCCGCTGCCGGCCCCCTGCGTGGACACCGGCATGGGCCTGGAGCGCTTGGCAGCGATTCTGCAGCACGTGCACACCAACTACGAGATCGACCTGTTCCAGACGCTGATCCGCAAGGCCTCCGAGCTGACCGGCACCGCCGACCTGGAGAACAAGTCGCTGCGCGTGATCGCCGACCACATCCGCGCCTGCGCGTTCCTGATCGTCGACGGCGTGCTGCCGTCCAACGAAGGTCGCGGCTACGTGCTGCGCCGGATCATCCGCCGCGCCCTGCGCCATGGCTGGATGCTCGGCGTGCGCCAGCCGTTCTTCAGCAAGCTGGTGCCGACCCTGGTGGAACTGATGGGCGAGGCCTATCCGGAACTGACCGCCGCCCAGGACACCGTGCTGCGCGCCCTGCAGGCCGAGGAAGAGCGCTTCGCCGAAACCCTCGATGCCGGCATGAAGATCTTCGAGGACGTCGCCGCCAAGGCGCAGGGCGGGATGATCGCCGGCGAGGACGCCTTCCGCCTGTACGACACCTACGGCTTCCCGCTGGACCTGACCCAGGACATCGCCCGCGAGCGCGATCTGCGCGTGGACGAGCAGGGCTTCGAGACGGCGATGGACGAGCAGCGCCGGCGCGCGCGCGAAGCCGGCAAGTTCGGCGGCGGCGTGCAGCTGCCGGCGGATCTGGTGGCGACGCTGGCCCCGACCGTGTTCCTGGGGTACGACAGCCTGCAGGCCGACGGCCTGCGCGTGGTCGCTCTGCTCAAGGACGGTCGTCCGGTGCAGTCGGTCCAGGCCGGCGATGCGGTGATCGTGCTGACCGACAAGACGCCGTTCTATGCCGAATCCGGCGGCCAGGTCGGCGATCTCGGCACACTGACTGCCGCCGGCACCCGGGTGACGGTCACCGACACGCAGAAGTTCGCCGGCCAGTTCCATGGCCACGTCGGCACCCTGGAAGAAGGCAGCCTGAAGCTCGGCGACGTGCTCGCCGGTGAGGTCGATGCCGAGCGCCGCGGCGCCACCATCCTCAATCACTCGGCGACGCACCTGCTGCATGCGGCCCTGCGCGAGGTACTGGGCACCCACGTCCAGCAGAAGGGCTCGCTGGTGGCGCCGGATCGGCTGCGCTTCGACTTCTCGCACTTCCAGCCGATCGGGGCCGAGGAACTGGCGCTGATCGAGCGCAAGGTCAACCAGCAGGTCCGCGCCAACAACGCGGCCGAAGTGCACCAGATGGGCATGCAGGAAGCGCTGGACTTCGGCGCGATGGCGCTGTTCGGCGAAAAATATGGCGAGCGCGTGCGCGTGCTCAAGATGGGCGACTACTCCACCGAACTGTGCGGTGGCACGCACGTCGGCCGTACCGGCGACATCGGTTTGTTCAAGATCACCAGCGAAGGCGGCGTCTCTGCCGGCGTGCGCCGCATCGAGGCGGTGACCGGGCAGGGCGCGCTGGACTACGTGGCGGCCGAGGAGGCCCGGCTGCGCGAGGCGGCCGACCTCGTCGGCGGCAACAACCACGACGTGGTCGACAAGATCCGTCAGCTCGGCGACCGCTACAAGCGCCTGGAGCGGGAGCTGGAGGCGCTGAAGGCCAAGCTGGCGTCCGGCGCCACTGCCGACCTGGCCGGCTCGGCGATCGACGTGGCCGGTGTGAAGGTGCTCGCCGTGCGACTGGAAGGCTTCGATGCCAAGGCCCTGCGCGAGGCGATGGACCGTCTGAAGCAGCAGCTGGGCGATAGCGTGATCGTCCTGGCCGGCGCCAGCGAGGGCAAGGTCGCCCTGGTCGCTGGCGTGAACGGCAGCCCAATGGGACGGGTCAAGGCCGGGGAACTGTTGAGCCATATCGCCGGTCAGATTTCGGGCAAGGGCGGCGGCCGCCCGGACCTCGCCCAGGGTGGTGGCGAGGACGGGCCCGCCCTTGCCCCTGCACTCGCCGGCGTCCCCGCCTGGGTCAAGCAACATCTCCCCTGAACATCCGAACGCCGCGCCTTGCTGGCAGGGCGCGGCTTCCCGTAACATCACCCCTCTTTTCACTTTCATTATGGGGCGTGCCGCAGCGCGGGCGCCGTGCCGGTGAGACCCACCGGTTCCCTGGAGAATTCTAAAAATGTTGATCCTGACTCGCCGGGTAGGCGAAACCTTGATGATCGGCGATTCGGTCACCGTGACGGTGCTTGGGGTCAAGGGCAATCAAGTGCGTATCGGCATCACCGCGCCGAAGGACGTTGCGGTGCATCGCGAAGAGATCTACCAGCGCATCCAGCGCGGCGACGAGCCGAACTCCCACGGCGGCGGTCATGGCGATCAATCTGCCGATTGATGTGTCGAAAGGGTTTACCTGAGACCCCACAACCCGGTATTCTTCGCGCCCGGTCGCGGAATATCCGCAGCGCAGAAATCCGGAGTGATGCCCGAGTGGCTGAAGGGGCTCCCCTGCTAAGGGAGTATAGGGTCAAAAGCTCTATCGAGGGTTCGAATCCCTCTCACTCCGCCAGTGTCAAGGAAACGCCCGCAA
>NZ_AQOK01000775.1:0-374 GCF_000364645.1 Xanthomonas sp. SHU 308
CGCGGCCGCCCGCGCCGGCACCTCGCCAGGCACGCACGCGCCGCACCGCGCCCACGCGCGGCGGCATCGCCCTGTGGGGCTGGATGCTGGGCGTTGCCCTGCTGTTCGCGGTGCTCTGGCAGCGCCACGGCCCGCTGTCGCCGCTGCACTGGCCGGGACCGCCATTCCTGCTGCTGTTCCTGGCCGGCATTGGCCTGGCCTGGAGCCTGGGCGCGCGCCTGCGCCTGATGGTGCGCGGACTGCGCCGCGCCGCGCTCGACACGCCGCTCGACGCCACCGAACTGGCCTATCTGGCCGGCGGCAGCGAGCGCGTCGCCGACCAGCAGCTGGCCCTGCTGCTGGCGGCCGGCGCGGTGCGCCTGCAGGCGGAGCCA
>NZ_AQOK01000776.1:0-10996 GCF_000364645.1 Xanthomonas sp. SHU 308
ATCGGCGGGCAGTGCAGTGGACGGCTCGGCGGAATCGGTCAAAACGGGCTCGGCGCGGCGAACGAAGTCGCCAGTTTAGCGGGAAGGCGCTTCCGGGCCGGAACCGCCGTGGTCGCCACGATGCCGGGCATCCCGGTGCCGCACATTGATCTGAATCAAGGTCGAACGCGCCGGCGCGGCGGAAGATCGCCTCCAATCTCCCGCCACTCGGCCACCCAGATGCACATCTTCCACGAGGTAGCACAGCCATGATCGACACCACTGTCGTAGAGCTGTCGCGGCTGCAGTTCGCCATGACCGCGATGTACCACTTCCTGTTCGTCCCGCTCACCCTGGGCCTGTCCTTCATGATCGCGATCATGGAGAGCGTGTACGTCATGACCCGCAAGGACGTGTGGCGGCGCATGACCCTGTTCTGGGGCGTGCTGTTCGGCATCAACTTCGCGATGGGCGTGGCCACCGGCATCGTCATGGAGTTCCAGTTCGGCATGAACTGGTCCTACTACAGCCACTACGTCGGCGACATCTTCGGCGCGCCGCTGGCGATCGAAGGGCTGATGGCGTTCTTCCTGGAGGCGACCTTCATCGGCCTGTTCTTCTTTGGCTGGAGCAAGCTCACCCCGGTCAAGCACCTGATGGTGACCTGGCTGATGGCGCTGGGCACCAACCTGTCGGCGGTGTGGATCCTGATCGCCAACGGCTGGATGCAGAACCCGACCGGCGCGGTGTTCAATCCGGACACCATGCGCATGGAAGTGGTGGACTTCATGGCGGTGGTGTTCAACCCGGTGGCGCAGGCCAAGTTCGTGCATACGGTCAGCGCCGGCTACGTGACCGGTGCGGTGTTCGTGATGTCGATCAGCGCGCTGTACCTGCTGCGCGGCAAGCACCGCGACATCGCCCGACGTTCGTTCGCGGTGGCCGCCGCGTTCGGCCTGGCGTCCTCGCTGTCGGTGGTGGTGCTGGGCGACGAGAGCGGCTACGCCGCCAACGAGCACCAGAAGATGAAGCTGGCCGCGATCGAGGCGATGTGGGAAACGGAGCAGGCGCCGGCCGACTTCACCGCCTTCGGCATTCCCAACCAGGCCACCGGCAAGAACGACTACGCGATCAAGGTGCCGTACCTGATGGGCCTGATCGCCACGCGCTCGTTGAACACGCCGGTGCCGGGCATCCTGGAACTGGTCAAGCGCGCCGAGCACCGCGTGCGCGGCGGGCAGATCGCCTACGGCGCGCTGCAGCGGCTCAAGGCCAACCGCAACGACGCCGAGGCGCGCGCGGTGTTCGACCGCCACTGGCAGGACCTGGGCCACGGTCTGCTGCTCAAGCGCTACCGCGAGGACATCCTCAACGCCACCCCGGAGGAGATCGCCAAGGCCGCGCTGGACACGGTGCCGCGCGTACTGCCGCTGTTCTGGACGTTCCGGGTGATGGCCGGCCTGGGCTTCTACCTGATCGCGTTCTTCGCCGCCGCGCTGTGGTTCTCGTGCAAGCACAATTTCGAGGACAAGCGCTGGTTCCTGAAGCTGGCGCTGTGGACACTGCCGATGCCGTGGATCGCGATCGAGTGCGGCTGGTTCGTGGCCGAGTACGGCCGCCAGCCGTGGGCGGTGGAAGGCGTGCTGCCGACCTTCTATGCCGCTTCCGGCCTGGCCCTGCACGACATCCTGATCACTCTCGCCGGCTTCGTGGCGATCTACACCACGCTGCTGATCATCGAGATCAAGCTGATGCTCAAGGCGATCCGCAAGGGGCCGGACGACCTGCCCGCCCTGCTGCAACCCGCCCCGCGTCCCGTCACCCCGATCGCCGCACCTGCGGCCGCCGGCCACCTCTGACCCCGGCAGGAGACACACCATGGACTTCATTGCATTGGACTACACCACGCTGCGCGTGATCTGGTGGCTGCTGCTGGGCATCCTGCTGATCGGCTTCGCGGTGATGGACGGATTCGACCTGGGCGTCGGCGCGCTGCTGCCGTTCGTGGCCAAGACCGACGCCGAGCGCCGGCTGGTGGTCAACACCATCGGCCCGGTCTGGGAAGGCAACCAGGTCTGGTTGATCCTGGGCGGCGGCGCGATCTTCGCCGCCTTCCCGCCGCTGTACGCGGTGAGCTTCTCCGGCTTCTACCTGGCGATGTTCGTGATCCTGTTCGCGCTGATCCTGCGCCCGGTCGGGTTCAAGTTCCGCGGCAAGCTGCCCAGCCAGCGCTGGCGCAACGGCTGGGACTGGGCGCTGTTCGTCGGCGGCTTCATCCCGGCGCTGATCATGGGCGTGGCGGTGGGCAACGTGCTGCTGGGCGTGCCGTTCCACTTCGACGACACCCTGCGGGTGTTCTACACCGGCAGCTTCTTCGGCCTGCTGATGCCGTTCGCCCTGCTCGCCGGCCTGCTCAGCGTGAGCATGCTGGTGGCGCACGGCGCGGCGATGCTGGTGCTGAAGACCGACGGCCCGGTGGCCGAGCGCGCGGCGCGCTACGGCAGCATCGCCGCCCTGGCGGCCTGCGCGCTGTTCGCCGGCGCCGGAGTATGGGTGGCTACCGGCCTGCCCGGCTATGCGGTCACCTCGCAGGTGGTCACCGACGGCGCCACCAACCCGCTGCTGAAGACCGCCGTGCTCGGCGAGGTCGGCGGCTGGATGCACAACTACCAGACCATGCCGCTGACCGCCCTGGCCCCGGCCGCCGGCCTGCTGGGCCTGCTGCTCAGCGCGGTGCTGCTGCGCAAGCGCCGCGGCGGCCTGGCATTCATCGCCTCCGGCGCGGCCATCGCCGGCATCATCCTGACCGTGGGCTTTGCGATCTTCCCGTTCCTGCTGCCCTCCTCCAGCCAGCCCGGCTCCAGCCTGACCGTGTGGGACGCCTCCAGCAGCCACCTGACCCTGTGGATCATGCTGCTGGCCACCGTGGTGTTCCTGCCGATCATCCTCGGCTACACCACCTGGGTGTACCGCGTGCTCAAGGGCAAGGTCACCGCCGCCTCCCTGGACGACAACCCCAACGCGTACTGACGCGCCCGCAAGGAGAAACGATCATGTGGTACTTCGCCTGGATTCTCGGTGTCGGCCTGGCCTCCACCGCCGCCATCCTCAACGGCATGTGGTTCGAGGCGCGCGAGCGCAACGCCGCGGATGCCGCCGCGGACGCGACCGACGCGGCGGACTGAAATTTTTTTGCAAAGGCGCTTGCCGAATGCGGAAGACCTCCGTATCATGTGCGGCTCCTTCGGGGTGTAGCTCAGTCTGGTAGAGCGCTACGTTCGGGACGTAGAGGTCGCAGGTTCGAATCCTGTCTCCCCGACCAGTTTCAAGGTCACAAGAAGCCTGGAAAACCACAGTTTTCCGGGTTTTTTTGTGTCTGCAATCCGGGATAGGCCGCGCGGTGCGGTGACACCCCTCCTGCCCCTGCCCCGGCCAGCACGCGTCCTCTGGGGGCCGCGGCGGCTTGACTCCATGGCCTGGCTTTTCGCCACAATGGTGGCGGGGAACCGGCGCATTCATCCCCACCTCCTTCCTTGGCGACCAAGCGTGCCGGAAGCGAGGTGGCGGGAATGTCCGTTTCGACGTTCACGACTCAGACAAACGGACACGACACCATGAAACTGCAAGCGGCACTGTGCCTCTCGTTGATCGTTTTGTATTGCGCACCCGCAGCAGCGGTGACCGAAACCGACAAGCAGGTGGACCGACTCGGCGTGCAGGGTGTACAGGGCGGCGCGACTGCCTACTTCAGCGTCAAGGATGCGCTCTCCACCACCTGCAAGTTCGACATCGTCTACCTCAACCTCGGCGACGAGTTCGGCAAGGCCGCCTATGCGAGCCTGCTCGCCGCGCAGACCTCGGGCAAGAAGCTCTCGCGCTTCGAGTATTGGCAATCCGCTCCAGGCGAAACCTGCACGCTCTCGCTGGTCGAATCGCACAGCTGATCGGCACTGACTACGGCCGCGCTCAGCGCAACCGCGCCTTCAACAGCGGCCGCAGCAAGTAATTGAGCACGCTGCGCTTGCCGGTGAGGATGTCGACCTCGGCTACCATGCCGGGGATGATCGGCAACGCTTCGCCACCGCGGCGCAACTGGCTGCCGTCGGTGCGGATCAGCACCTGGTAGAACGACTCCTTCCCATGCGGAGTCTGCTCCTCGATGGTATCGGCGCTGATCTGTTCGACCGTGCCGTTGAGCTCGCCGTAGATCGTGTAGTCGTAGGCGGTGATCTTGACCCGCGCGTTCATGCCCGGCACCAGGAACGCCACGTCGCGCGGCTTGATCCGCGCCTCCACCAGCAGCCGCTCCTCCACCGGGATGATCTCCATGATCGGCTCGCCCGGCGGGATCACGCCGCCGCGGGTGTTGATCAGCACGGTGTTGACCCGTCCGCGCACCGGCGACAGGATCTCGGTGCGGCGCAACTGGTCGTGGCGCTGGCGCACGATCGGCTCCAGTGCACCGAGATCCGCCTTGCGCTTGGCCAGTTCGGTATACGCCTCCTGGAAGTAGCTGTTGCGCAGCTCGCCGAGCCGGCCCTGCAAGGTGGCGATGTCCTGGCTGAGCTTGAGCGCCTCGACCTGGCTGACCGCGCCGCGGGCCACCAACGGCCGCACGATGTTCAATTGATCCTGGGCAAGGCGGATCTGCCGCTGGATCGCCTGGCTGCCTTCGGCCAGCTTGCTGCGGCGCGACTCGAACAGGTCGCGCTCGGAACGCTGCAAGGCCTGATTGGAGGCGACCTGCTCAGGGAAGGCGATGCGGTCCTTGCCCAGCACTTCGGCCTCCAGGCGCGCGATCGCCGCATGCAGCACCTGCTCCTGGTTGACCGACTCCTGATAGTTGGTCAGGAAGTGGGTGCGTTCCAGGCGCACCAGTGGCTGTCCCGGTTTGACCAGTTCCCCTTCCTGCACCAGCAGCCGGTCCAGGATCCCGCCCTCCAGGCTCTGGATCTTCTGCATGCGGCTGTACGGCACCACCCGGCCATCGCCACGGGTGACCTCGTCCAGCTCGGCCCAGGCCGCCCAGGCCAGGAAGATCGCCACTGTCGCCAACACGGTCCACAACAACGGCCGGTACAGCGGATGGGTGGAGGCCAGCAGCGGATCGGCCAACCGCCGCCGCAGTGCGATCGCGGTGCGCTCAACCATGGCCGCCCGCCAGTGCCGGCGCCGGCGCCTGTACCCGGTTGCCCTGCAGCACCTGCTCCACCGGTCCATCCACCACCACGCGTCCTTGCCGCAGCACCACGGCACGCCGGGTCAGTTCGAGCATGCTGCGCTTGTGCGTGCTCAGCACCAGCGTGCGCGTGCCCAGCCAGCGCTGCAGGTAGGCGATGACCAACTGCTCGCTGTGCTGGTCGAACGCCGCGGTGGGTTCGTCGAGCAGCACCACGCCGGGATCCTGCAGCAGCAGCCGCGCCAGGCCCAGCGCCTGCCGCTGTCCGCCGGAAAGACTGGTGTTGCCCTGGATCGGCAGGTCCAGGCCGAAGGGATGCGCGCGCACGAATGCCCCCAGCCCCACCCCGTCCAACGCCGCGTACAGTTCGTCGTCGCCCAGCGACGCGCCGTGCAGGTTGAGGTTGTCGCGCAGGCTGCCGTGGAACAGGGCCACGTCCTGCGGCAGGTAGCCGATGTTGCGCATGCGGTCGGCCGGGTCGATCTGCGCGATCGCCACGTCGTCGAGCAATAGCCGCCCCGATTGCGCGTCGACCAGGCCCGCCAGCAGGCGCAACAGGGTGGACTTGCCGGCGCCGTTGCCGCCGAGCAACGCCACACGCTCGCCGGCGCCGATCCGCAGCGCCTGCACGTCCAGCGCCGGCGGCTGATCGCCATGGCGCAGCGTCACCGCATCCAGGCGATAGTCGCCCTTCAGCCGCAGCTTGTGCACGAAGCGCTTGCCGGCTGGACGGTCCTGCGCTGCGCCCAGCAACTGGTCCAACCCCTCCATCGCCACCCGGGTATGCTGCCAGCGCCCCAGCACCGCGGCCGCCTGCCCCAGCGGCGCGATCGCGCGTGCGGCCAGCAGCGAGCAGGCCACCAGCGCACCGACGGTCATCTCGCCCTGCTGGATCCGATAGACGCCGAACACCACCACACCGACGTAGGCCAGCTGCTGCACCACCGAGGCGGCATAGCTGAGCGCGGTGGTCAGCGAATGGGTCTTCATCGCCGAGGCCGCCAGTTGCGCGGTCAGCCCCTCCCACAGGCCCTGGCAGCGACCCTCGGCACGCGCGGCCTTGATCGATTCCAGATGCTCGAACGCCTCCAGCAGCAGGCCGTTCTTCATCGCACCCTCGCGCAGGTTCTGCCGCGACAGCGCGCCGAGCAGGCGCTGCGCCAGCAGCCCGGGCAGCACCATCAACACGCAGGCGACCAGCGGCACCCACACCACGTGGCCGCCGATCAAGGCGATGATGGCCAGGAAGATCGCCACGAACGGCAAATCGCTGATCAGCGCTGCGCTGGACGTGGTGTAGAACTCGCGCACCGACTCGAACTCGCGGACCTGCGTACTGAAGGCCCCCATCGACCCCGGTTTGGCCGCCATGCGCATGGCCAGCACGCGCGAGAACAGCAGCGTGGACAACTGCAGATCCAGGCGCTTGCCCAGCACCGCCAGCAACTGCCCGCGCAGGGTGCGCAACACGCCTTCCAGCACGATGGCCAGGACCACGCCGCTGGCGAGGATCCACAAGGTATCGAAGGCCGCGTTGGGCACCACGCGGTCGTAGACCTGCATTGCGAACAGCGCGGTGGCGATCGCCAGCAGGTTGGCGACCATCGCCGCCGTCGCCACTTCGGCGTAAGAGCGCCACAACTTCTTCAGCGGGCCGTAGAACCAGTGCTCCGCGTCGCTGCCGGCATAGCCGCCGATGCGTCCATCGTCGCGAAAGCGCGGTTTGGCGAATACCGCCGAGCCACTGTACAGCCGCTCCAGTTCGGACAGCGGCATGGCCTGCTCGCCGCCACTGGCATGCGGCAGCAGCACCCGCGCCTGCTCCGACTCCATCGCTTCCAGCAGCAGGGTGCGACCATCGTGCAGCAACAGCAGCGCGGGCAGCAGATAGCCGTCCATCCCCGCGAGCGGATAGTCCAGCACGTCGGCATTGAGATCGGCACGGCGCAGTGCCCGGGGGACCAAACGCAAGGGCAGTCGCCCCTGATCCAGCGCAATGCCATCCACCAGTTCGGCATCGGTCAACGGCCGCCCCAGGCGCTGGCACAGCAACAACAGGCCAGGCCGCAGGCCATCCACCTCCGCTGCCTGCGGGGTGCCGATCGACACCGCCGAATTGTCCTCAACCTGCATGGGCGCTCTCCCGGAACATGGCCTGCAACGCCCCGACCTGCGCCGCGGCACGGTAGCGCAGGCGCTTACGTTCGATCCGCAACGCGATCAACTGGCGTTCGGCCTCCAGCCGCTCGCGCTGTACGTTGAGCAGTTCGATCACCTCGCGCCGGCCCACGCTCAACTGCTCGCGGTAGAGCTCGGCCACCTCCACCGCCTGCTGCGCCTGTTGCAGCAGTGCCTGCTCGCGCCCGCGCAGCGCATCGCCTGCATCGGCCAGCGTCCGCACGGTGCGCAGGATCTCGCGGCGCACGGCATCCACGTTCCACTGCGCCGCTTCCAGGCGCTGCCGGGCGGCCTGCGGGCGCAGGAACGTCGACATGCCCTGAAAGACGTCCATGCTCAGGCGCAGCGAAATGGTCGAATCGTTCTGCAGGCGCCCGCCGACGTCGCGGCGCAGCGCGGCGGCTTCCAGATTCAGTTGCGGCTTCAACGCCGCGCGGGCCTCGCGCACTTCCGCCTCGGCGGCACGCACCTGTTCGTTGGCCTTGCGCAGCAAGGGCGAGGCGTCCACCGTCCGCGGCAGCTGCGCCGGCGCCAATTGCGGCAGGTCCGGCAGGTCCGGTTCGAGCAGACCCTCGGCCTCCGTGCCAACCAATAGCAGGAATTGGTTGCGTACCTCCTGCAGCGTGCCCTGCTCGGACGCCAACTGGTCCTGCCCGCGCGCCAGTTCCAGCCGCGTGCGCTCCAGTTCGCTGCGATCGGCGTAGCCACCGCTGCGCGCTTCGCTGAGGTCGGCGATGGCCTGCAGGCGTTGCAGATGCGCCTGCACCGCCTGCAGCCGCTGCTGCGCCAGCAGTACGTCCAGGTACACGTCCACGATCGCCAGCGCGGCATCGTCGGCGGCCACCTCCACCCCGGCATCCTGCCCGCGCTGCTGCGCCCGAGCCGCCGCGACCCTGCTCGACACACGGCCCCAGTCGTACAGCATCTGCGAGAGGTTGACGTCGTAGACCACCTCGCCGGGATCCATGGCCTTGGGCCCGGCGCCCACCGACAACGCCGGGTAGTAGCCGCTGCGTGCGATGCGCACGTCGGTGGCGGCACGTGCCGCCTCGGCCATCGCCGCGCGCAGCTGCGGCTCGCTGCTCAGGCCTTGTTGCACCGCCTGGGCCAGCGACATGGCGAAGGCACCTGGCGGTACCGCCAGCAACAGCCAGACGCAGGCGCTGGCCACCCGGCCAGGCCGGCGCACGCGCCGGCCGTGCGTGCAGGTCTCCCCCATCAGGCCGTCACCACCGCAAGCGTGTTGTCCTCCACCAGCAACGTGGCGCTGCCGAAGCTGTAGACGTGGTAGGTGATGCCATCGATCGCCTGTGTTGTGCCGCTGTCGACGGCACCGACGACGTTGAGCACATCCGCGCTGTCGCCGGTGATCTGCAAGGTATCGTTGCCGTCGGTGATTGCCAGCACCTCCGACGCAGTCAGGGTCAGGGTACTTCCGGAGTCGCCCTTGCCCAGGTCGATACGCTCGATGTTGGACAGCGTGCCCACGCCTGCCGCGTTGTAGTCCAGGTCGATGCCGTTGGCGAACAGCACCGTATCGAAGCCGGCGCCACCGTCGATGCTGGTGAAGTTGGTCGCGGTGATCTGGATGGTGTCGTCGCCATTGCCGGCCGACACCTGATCGCCGCTGCCGACGTTGAAGATCAGGTCGCTGCCGTCGCCGGCGACGATACGCTCGCTGCTGCCGTCGGCGCCGGACAGGATGTCGATGCCGCCAGTACCATTCACGCTGATGGTGCCGATGCTCAGGGCCGCGCCACTGCCGGACAGGCTGATGCCATAACGCGCACTGTCGTTGCCGAGCGTGTCGGTGGCGACCACTTCGAAGGCGACCTGCGCGCCAAGGTTGAGCACGCCGGACGCGGTGAGCCCGAGTTGGCTCAGGACGCTGGGACTGAGCAGGTTCAAGGCGAAGTCACCATTGGCGTCGGCCTGGATGGGCGTGAGTTCGACGTTGAGCGCCGGGGTGATGACGCGGATCGCCAGGCTGGCATTGGGGTCGGCGTTGCCGCTGAATCCGAAGGTCGCCGGCAACAGCGCGAAGTCCAGCCCGAAGTCGCCCAGCGTCAGCGGCTGCGCGATGTTGGCGCCAACCCCCAGCGAGGCGACCGAACTGGTGTTGCCCGCCGGATCGGCGCCCACCACGGACACCTGCGCGTTCAGCAACTGCGACCAGCTCAGGCCGATATCCAGGCCGGTGAGCAGATCCAGCGAGGCCAGGCCGCTGTTGTCGGCCGTCAGCGTGGCCGTGGCCTGCACGCCACCCACATTGACGTTGACCGTCAGTGCAGTGCCCGGTTCGCTGGAAATCGTCAGCAAATTAGCGACCAGCAACAGCACCGGAGTGGCCGGCGGGATCGTATCGATGGTGAAGCCGACCGAGGACGAGGCCGGGCCCCCGTTGAGATCGGCGGTGACCGTCGCGGCGCCCTGCGGCAACGCGGCGCCGCCGCTCGGCGGCAGCACCGAGACCACCACGTTGCCGGCAGCGAGGTCGCCGCTGGTGAGCGTGTGCGGGACATCCACCACGTAGCCGTTCTGACCGGCGAAATGCACGGTGACCACCTGGCCGACCAGCATGTTCGGCCGCAGTTGCACCACCACCTGGATGCCGTCGCCGATTTCCGCAGCGTTGATCCAGGTATCGCCGGCCTCGGGCACGCTGAGCAGCGGCGGCGACAGATCCGGGGCAGTGAGCAGTGCGGGCGGGCTGACGTTGCCGGCGGCATCGACCGCCACCACCGACAGTGCCTGCCCGATCACCAGCGCCGGCACCAGCGGCAGGCTGAAGGCGCCATTGCCATCGGCCTGGATCAACAGGGGATTGGCGGTATCGCCGTTCACCACCACACGCAGTTGCGCGTTGGCTTCGGCGGTGCCGGTGAGCAGGCTGCCGTCCAGGCTGATCGTGACCAGCGGTGCCGCCGGTGCCAGCGCATCCACCGTGGTGGTCGCCGGAGGACTGACATTGCCGGCGGCATCGGTGGCCACGGCGTTGACGACGGTGCCGTCCGGCAGTGGCGTCCCCGGGGTGACGCTCCAGTTGCCGGCGCCATCGGCGGTGGTCTGCCCGATCAGCGTGCCGTTGCCGTCGGTGACGGTGACCGTCGCACCCGCTTCGGCCGTACCGACGATCGCCGTGCCGTTGCTCGGCTGCAGCACCGGCGCCGCCGGTGCCAGCGCGTCGATTGTGGTGGACGCCGGCGGGCTGGCATTGCCGGCCGCATCGGTCGCCACGGCATTTACCACCGTGCCGTTCGGCAAGGCCGTGCCCGGTGTGACGCTCCAGTTGCCGGCGCCATCGGCGGTGGTCTGCCCGATCAGGTTGCCATTGCCGTCGGTGACAGTGACCGTCGCACCCGCTTCGGCAGTCCCGACGATCGCCGTGCCATTGCTCGGCTGCAGCACCGGCGCGGCCGGTGCCAGCGCATCGACCGTGGTGGACGCCGGCGGACTGGCATTGCCAGCCGCGTCAGTCGCTACGGCGTTCACGACGGTGCCATCCGGCAACGCGGCGCCCGGCGTCACACTCCAGTTGCCCGCGCCATCGGCGGTGGTCTGCCCGATCAGCGTGCCGTTGCCGTCGGTCACCGTGACCGTCGCACCCGCCTCCGCCGTACCGACAATCGCCGTGCCATTGCTCGGCTGCAGCACCGGCGC
>NZ_AQOK01000777.1:0-585 GCF_000364645.1 Xanthomonas sp. SHU 308
TGCATCGGTGGCGACGGCGTTGATCACGGTACCG
Source organism: Xanthomonas sp. SHU 308 (assembly GCF_000364645.1). Lineage (NCBI taxonomy): Bacteria > Pseudomonadati > Pseudomonadota > Gammaproteobacteria > Lysobacterales > Lysobacteraceae > Xanthomonas > Xanthomonas sp. SHU 308. Next base: position 35 of record NZ_AQOK01000777.1, read on the forward strand.
TCAGGCAACGCGGCACCCGGGCTCACGCTCCAGTTGCCGGCGCCATCGGCCGTCGTCTGCCCGATCAGGTTGCCATTGCCGTCGGTGACGGTGACCGTCGCACCCGCCTCCGCGGTCCCGACGATCGCCGTGCCGTTGCTCGGCTGCAGCACCGGCGCCGCCGGTGCCAGCGCATCGACCGTGGCGGAGGCCGGCGGGCTGGCATTGCCGGCCGCGTCGGTGGCCACAGCATTCACCACCGTGCCATCCGGCAACGCGGCGCCCGGCGTCACGCTCCAGTTGCCGGCGCCATCGGCCGTCGTCTGGCCGATCAGCGTGCCATTGCCATCGATCACCGTCACCGTCGCGCCCGCTTCCGCCGTACCGACAATCACCGTGCCGTTGCTCGGCTGCAGCACCGGCGCCGCCGGCGCCAGCGCATCGACCGTGGTGGACGCCGGCGGGCTGGCATTGCCGGCCGCATCGGTGGCCACGGCATTGACGACGGTGCCATCCGGCAGCGCGGCGCCCGGGGTCACGCTCCAGTTGCCGGCGCCATCGGCCGTCGTCTG
>NZ_AQOK01000778.1:0-7745 GCF_000364645.1 Xanthomonas sp. SHU 308
CGTCGTCTGCCCGATCAAGTTGCCATTGCCATCTGTGACGGTGACCGTCGCACCCGCCTCGGCAGTACCGACGATCGCCGTGCCATTGCTCGGCTGCAGCACCGGCGCGGCCGGTGCCAGCGCATCCACCGTGGTCGTCGCCGGCGGACTGACGTTGCCGGTCGCATCGGTGGCCACGGCGTTGACCACGGTGCCATCGGGCAACGCGGCGCCCGGGGTCACGCTCCAGTTGCCCGCGCCATCGGCAGTGGTCTGTCCGATCAGCGTGCCGTTGCCGTCGGTCACCGTCACCGTCGCCCCCGCCTCGGCGGTACCGACGATCACCGTGCCGTTGCTCGGCTGCAGCACCGGCGCCGCCGGTGCCAGCGCATCCACGGTGAGCGATGCAGGCGGACTGACGTTGCCGGCCGCGTCCGTGGCGACGACGTTGACCACGGTGCCGTCCGGCAAGGCCGTGCCCGGTGTGACGCTCCAGTTGCCGGCGCCATCGGCGGTGGTCTGGCCGATCACCGTGCCGTTGCCGTCGGTGACGGTGACCGTCGCGCCGGCCTCCGCCGTGCCGACGATCGCGCTGCCATCGCTCGGCTGCAGCACTGGCGCGGCCGGCGCCAGCGCATCGACGGTAGTCGTCGCCGGCGGGCTGGCGTTGCCTGCGGCATCGGTGGCGACAGCGGTGATGACCGTGCCGTCGGGCAGAGGACTGGCGGGGACGAGGCTCCAGTTGCCGGACGCATCGACCGCGGCCTGCCCGATCACCGCACCGTTGCCGTCGGTCACCGTCACTGTCGCACCGGCCTCCGCCGTGCCGTTGATCTCCATGCCGTTGCTCGGCTGCAGCACCGGTGCCGCGGGTGCCACCGCGTCCACCGTGGTGGTCGCCGGCGGACTGACCGTGCCGGCGGCATTGCTGGCGACCGCCGTGATCACCGTGCCGTCCGCCAGCGGTATGGCCGGGGTGAAGCTCCAGTTGCCGGACGCATCGACGATGGCCTGGCCGATCGATGCGCCGTTGCCGTCGGTCAGGGTGATGGTCGCGCCCGCTTCCGAGGTACCGGCGATGACGCTGCCGTTGCTGGCGTCGATGACCGGTGCCGCCAGCAGATCCGGCGCCTGCACGCTGGCCGGCGGACTGGTGTTGCCGCCCGGATCGGTCACCACCACGGTCAGCGTCTCGCCATCGGTCAGCGGCGGCTGCAAGGGCACGGTGAAGGTGCCATCGCTGCCGACCACGGCCGTGACGTCCGGCACGCCGTCGCCATTGGTATCCACGCCCACTGTGGCGCCCGCCTCCGCGGTGCCGGTGAGGCTGCCGCCATCGGCCGAGAGCTGCAGATTGCCGGCCGCCGCTGGCGGCGTGGTGTCGGGCGCGTTGACGCTGGCGCCGGGGCCGGTGTTGCCGGCCGTGTCGGTCACCACCACCGTCAGCGGTTCGCCATTGGTGAGTGGCGGCTGCAGCGGTACCGTGAAGGTGCCGTCGCTGCCGACCACGGCGGTCACGTCCGGCACGCCATCGCCATTGGTATCCACACCCACCGTCGCGCCTGCCTCCGCGGTGCCGGTGAGGCTGCTGCCATCGGGCGCCACTTGCAGATTGCCGGCCGCACCGGGCGGGGTGACGTCCGGCGCCTGCACCATCGCCGGCGGGCTGGTATTGCCCACCTGATCGATCACCACGACCGAGACCATTTCTCCATCGATCAACGGAGTAGGCAGGGCAACAATGAAGGTGCCACTGCTTTCGGTCATCACGATATGGTCCACCTGTCCGTCGCCATCGGTGTCGACGTGTACCCAGGCACCAGCCTGCGCGGCTCCGGTCAACTGCAAGCCGTTCTCCGCGATGCGCAAGTTGCTGGCGGCCGCTGGCGGCACGGGCGACGCTGGGGGCGGCGAGGCCGGCGGCTGCGCGATCAGGTTGCTGTCGTCCTGCTTGCTCATACTGCCCAGTGCGCCAGCGCCCGCCGCTACCCCGCCAGCCAGCAGCAATGGCCCGAGGAGGCCGCCAGATGATGCGCCTATGCCCGCCGCAGTCAGTGACTCGAATCCTGCCTCGACACTCAATGGCGCATATGTGCCCAGCAATGCGCCTGCTTCGCCAGTGCCGGAGAACTGCACCGCAACCAGACGCTCTTCCTGAGTCAGGAACAATTGGCTTGGTTCAGGGGCTGGATCAAAGAAGTGGGCAACGCGCAGCATTTCGCCGCTTTTCATCCGCACGATCAGATCATCGCCCTCACGCGTGTACGCCGCGATATCATCAGGCGGCATGTCAAGCACCACACGGCTGGGCTGATCCAGATGAACTACACCGTCTGATGGCAGCGGGATAGCCTGGGCGCGCGCGGGGTCCGCATCGTGCGGGACAACCTTGACCTGGATACTCATGACGAACACTCCTTTCGCGAGGATGGGCGGAAGCGGGCGAGCGTGAGCCGATGGCCTGGGGCGGTCGACGCGACTGAGCGCCGTGCCGGCCGATACGTAGGCAACACCTCACCTACGCGGCCCTATCGGTCCACGACAAGCATTGGGTCGGTGATCAAGCAACGCAGCGCACGAACTACCGCGCCACGTCGGGGTGGACGCAGCTAGCGTCGGGGTCGTTGCAAGGGGGAAACCCGGGGATGAGGCCGGCGGCGGCGATGCGCCACGTGACGGGGCGAACGAGACAAACGGGCGGTGTCCAATGACATCACGGGCACTCCTTGTGAAAGCCAAACAGTTCGAACGGCAGGACGGCAACACCATGTGCAGTGACACTGCGCCGACATGCCTCGCCTGCATTGCGAGGTGCCACCTTCAGGTCCGGATCGATCGTGCCGCATACCCGCCAAAGAACTGGCGTTACGCGGTCCCCCCTTCCGTTTGCACGCACCGATCTTTGCCAACGACGACACACATGGGCAATAAATCGGCACAAATACGTGACACAACTGTGTTTAGCACCACACTCCAGCGACGCTTTTTTCACAAAGCCCGCTGCGGGTTTTTCAAGGTTATTGCGCAAAGCAATAAAAAAATGACGCCACCGGCATGGCCCGGTTCTGCGCGGCTGCGTGCGTCCCTCCATCGGCTGCGTTCGCCGAACCGCGCCGGTAAACGATTGCATCGACAGGCGCAGGCGACACCGTGCGGCCGGCGCACCTTGGGCAGCGCCCGGCCCTGTCATGCGATCGGCCCACCGAACCTGGACGGTCGGCAGCGCGACGCATGGCGTCGCGCGCCGCCGGTGCGGCACTCTCTGGCTCAGTACACCGGCAAACTGATGAAACTGGCCTGCTGCGGCGTGTGCCAGATCCGCTGCGTCGCCTTCTGGTAATCGCCGGGCTTGGCGAAGTAGATGTTCGGCACGTAGGTCTGCGGGTTGCGGTCGTACAGCGGGAACAGGCTCGACTGCACCTGCACCATCACCCGGTGGCCGCGCTCGAAGGTATGATTGGCGGTGGGCAGGCCGAAGCGGTAGGCCAGCGGCTGGTTCGGGGTCAGCGGCGCCGGATGCTCGAAGCTTTCGCGGTAGCGGCCGCGGAAGATCGCCAGCGACACCGGCAATTCGTAGCCGCCCAGTTTCGGATCGGACGCCATCTGGTCCGGGTACACGTCGATCAGCTTCACCACCCAGTCGCTGTCGCTGCCGCTGGTGGAGGCCTGCAGGTGCACTTCCGGCGCGCCGGCGATGCGCAGCGGCGCCTGCAGCGGTTCGCTGACGAAGGTCAGCACGTCCGGGCGGCCGTCGACGAAGCGCTGGTCGTGCACCAGCCAGGTGGTCCACATGTCGCGGTCGCCGAATACCACCGGGCGCGGCACGAACGGCACCGGCTTGGCCGGGTCGGACACGTATTCGGTGTACTCGCCCTGCCCGGCCTTGGGCGCCTCGAACGAGACGCGGCCGCCGGCCTCCAGGTACAGCGGCTTGCTCTGCGCCGGGCAGCCCTGCGCGCAGCTCAGCGGCCAGCGCTGCAGGCGATCCCAGTGGTTGGCGCCGGTATCGTAGATCAGCACCGGCGGCGTGTCGGCCTTGGGCGCGCCGTCGACCAGGTACTGATCGAAGAACGGCTTGAGCACGTCGCGGCGGAACTGCAGCGCGGTGTCGCCGTCGAACTGCAGCGCGCCCAGCGAGGCGCCCTCGTAGTTGACCTGACTGTGCCGCCACGGCCCCATCACCAGGTAGTTCTTGTCGTTGCCGGTGTCGCGCGGCTCCATCGCCTCGTAGCTGTGGATCGCGCCCCACATGTCTTCCTGGTCCCACAGCCCCTGCAGCCACATCGTCGGCACCTTCAGCGGGGTGCGCGCCATCACCTTGTCCAGCGCCTGCTCCTGCCAGAACGCATCGTAGGCCGGGTGCTCGGTGAGCTTGCGCCACCACGGCAACTGCTCCAGCCCGGCGGCCTTGGCGTAGTCGCCGGCCGAACCGGCGCGCAGGAAGTTGCTGTAGTCGTCGTAGCCCTGCCGCGGAATGCCCTCGCCCTTGCCACGCCGGGTCATCTGGCCGGTGAAGTAGTCCAGGTTGACCTGGCGGAAGGCGCCGTAGTTGAGCCAGTCGTCGCCCATCCAGCCGTCGATCATCGGGCTTTCCGGCGCGGCCACCTTCAGCGCCGGATGCGGATCGGCCAGCGCCATCACCACGGTGAAGCCCTCGTAGGACGAGCCGATCATGCCGACCTTGCCGTTGGATTCGGGCACGTGCTTGACCAGCCAGTCGATGGTGTCCCAGGCGTCGGTGGCATGGTCGACCTTGGTCGGGTTGAGCGGCCCGCGCAGCGGCCGGGTCACCACGTAGTCGCCCTCCGAGCCGTATTTGCCACGGATATCCTGGAACACGCGGATGTAGCCGCCATCGACGAACACCTCGTCGCCCTGCGGCAGCAGATCGCGCATGTGCGGCGAGGCCAGCCGGCTGGCACGGCCGCTGGCGTCGTAGGGCGTGCGGGTCAGCAGCATCGGCGCGCCGTGCGCGCCCTTGGGCAGCACGATCACCGTGTGCAGCTTGACCCCGTCGCGCATCGGGATCATCACCTCGCGCTTGATGTAGTCGTTGGCCGCGGTCGGCGCGACGAAGGGCTTGCCGGTGATGTCCGGGGTCATCGGCGCGGTCTGGGCGAACGCGGTGCCGGCGGTGGCGAGGGCGACGGCAGCGGCGAGCAGGCAGGGAGCGAGGCGGCGCATGGGCATTGGATCCCGAAAGGAGGCGAATCCGCGACGCTAGGCGACGGCGCCTCACTCGGCAAGTGACAAAGGCTGGGTCGCCGACCCTCGCCGTTGGCGCCGCGGGCACGCGAGCGCGCAGGCACGCCATGCCAATCAGCCCAGGTGGCTGCCCTGCCCCAGCTCCACCGACACGACGCAGATCACTCCCTTGCCAGGCAGCTCAGGCGCCCGACCGACCAGGATCGCAGCGCCTCAGTGCCGCACCTGGCCTTCGCCGCGCACCACGAAGCGCTCCACGGTCAGCGCTTCCAGGCCCATCGGGCCGTAGGCGTGCAGGCGCGTGGTGGAGATGCCGATCTCCGCGCCCAGGCCGAGTTCGCCGCCGTCGGAGAAGCGCGAGGAGGCGTTGACCATCACCACCGCCGCGCGCAGCGCCTGCACGAAGGCCTCCGCGTTGGCCGCATCGGCGGTGGCGATGACTTCGGTGTGATCCGAGCCGTAGCGGCGGATGTGCGCGATCGCCGCGTCCAGGTCGGGCACCACCGCGACCGCCAGGATCAGGTCCAGGTATTCAGCGGCGTAGTCGTCGTCGCTGGCCGGGTCGATGCCCGGCAGCAGCGCGCGGGTGGCGGCATCGCCGCGCAGGGCGACGCCGCGCTGACGCAGAGCCTGGGCTGCCAGCGGCAGGAAGCGCGCGGCCACGTCGGCGTGCACCAGCAGCGTCTCCAGGGAGTTGCAGGCGGCCGGCCGCGTGGTCTTGCCGTCGATGAGCAGCTTCACCGCCAGCGCCAGGTCGGCCGAAGCGTCGACGAACAGATGGCACACGCCCTTGTAGTGCTTGATCACCGGCACCCGCGCATGTTCGGCGACGAAGCGGATCAGACCTTCGCCGCCGCGCGGGATCGCCAGGTCGACGATGTCGTGGAGCTGCAGCAGCTCCAGCATGGTCTCGCGGCGCAGGTCCTCGACCAGGGTCAGCGCGGCCTCGCCGATGCCGGCGTCGCGCAGCGCCCGGCGCAGTGATGCGGCGATGGCGGTATTGGAGTGGATCGCCTCGGAGCCGCCGCGCAGGATCACCCCGTTGCCGGCCTTGATGCACAGCGCCGCGGCGTCGGCGGTGACGTTCGGACGTGCCTCATAGATCATCGCCACGACGCCCAGCGGCACGCGGATCTTCTGCACGCGGATGCCGTTGGGGCGCACGTCGTCGCGGGTGACCTGCCCCACCGGGTCGGGCAGGCCCGCCACCTCGCGCAGCGCCGCGGCGATGCCGTCCAGGCGCTTGCGGTCCAGCGCCAGCCGATCGAGCATCGCGCTGCCGACGTCCTTGGCCCGCGCCGCCTCCAGATCGCGCGCATTGGCGGCGAGGATCGCCTCCGCATCCGCTTCCAGCGCCGCCGCCATCGCCTCCAGCAACGCCTGTTTGGCCGGCGACGACAACTGCGCCAACGCTTGCGCGGCATCGCGGCAGTGCAGGGCCTGGGTGCGGATGGAGGTCATTGGGTGGCTCCGGTGGATTCGGGATTCGGGATTCGGGATTCGGGATTCGGGATTCGGGATTCAAAAAGGCTACGCGCGACGCGAGGAAATCAGAGGCGGCGAATGCGATGCGCGATGCAGGTGCCGGCCTTGCGGCGCAGACGCGGCCGGCGCGGGGCGGACGCGATTACGCCGACTCCCCATTCCCGACTCTCGATTCCCGCACCACCACCAGATCGTCGCGATGGATCACGTTCTCGCCGTAGTTGTAGCCCAGGATCGCCTCGATGTCGCGCGAGTGGCGGCCGGCGATGCGGCGGATGTCCACCGCCGCGTACTGGCTGACCCCGCGCGCCAGGCAGCGTTCCCCGGCCGCGTCGCGCAGGCGCACCTCCACCATGTCGCCGCGGCGGAACTCGCCCACAGCACCGGCCACCCCGCCCGGCAGCAGCGAGGCGCCCTTGTCGAGCAGCGCGGCGGCAGCGCCAGCATCGATCAGGATCGCCCCCGGCTCCACCGGCACGTGGCGCAGCCAGTACTTGCGCGCGGCGATGCGGGTGCGCGCGGCATGGATGCGCGTGCCGCGCAGGCTGTCCTGGGCCAGGCCGCGCAGCACCTCGGCGCTGCGGCCGTTGAACAGATAGGTCTCGATGCCGGCGGCGCCGGCCTTGGCCGCGGCCTCCAGCTTGGTACGCATGCCGCCGGTGCCCACGCCGCTGCCGCTGCCGCCGGCCATGGCCAGCACCGCCGCGCTCAGTTCCTGCACCTCGTGCAGCGGCTTCGCCTGCGGGTCGCGGCGCGGGTCGGCGGTGTACAGGCCGTCGATGTCGGTGGCGATGAACAGCGCATCGGCGTCGACCAGGGCGGCGACGATCGCGGCGAGATTGTCGTTGTCGCCGAGCTTGAGTTCGTCTACCGACACGGTGTCGTTCTCGTTCACCACCGGCAGCGCGCCCAGCCGCAACAGTTCGCCCAGCGTGGCGCGCGCGTTGAGGTAGCGACGGCGGTTGCGCAGGTCGTCGTGGGTCAGCAGCACCTGCGCCACCGGCCGCTCGAAGAAGCGCTGCCACAGCGCGATCAGTTGCGCCTGGCCGAGTGCGGCCAGCGCCTGCCGTGCCGCC
>NZ_AQOK01000779.1:0-11659 GCF_000364645.1 Xanthomonas sp. SHU 308
GCCTTGGGCACGATGGCACGGCCCGCGGCGACCGCGCCGGAGGACACGATCACCAGTTCGCGCCCGGCCGCCAAGTTGGCCGAGACGAACTGCGCCAGGCCCAGCGCGAAGCGCGGGGTCAGCCCGCCGCCGTCGGCGGCCAGCAGGCTGCTGCCGACCTTGAGCACCGCGCGCCGCCACGGCGGCAGGCGTTGTTCGACGAAGGGCGATGGCGTCCGCGAGGTCATGGGATCAGCGCGTGTTCCATTCGTAGACGGTGAGGTCGGAGCTGCCGTGGATCGCCAGCGGATCGGCGGCGACGATCGCCTGCGCCTGCGCTAGGTCGTCCACGCCCTGCAGCAGGTAGGCGCCGCCGCTGCGGTCGCTGAAGCCGCCGGTCAGCGCCAGCAGGCCGCGTGCGCGCAGGTCGTCGAGGAAGGCCTGATGCGGCGCGACCACGCGCTCGTCGAAGCTCGGTTTGCGCATCGCCAGGACCAGGTAGTGCTTCATCGTACGGTGTTCCTTCTGCAATCGGTTTGCATGTTCGGCGTCGCAGCGAACGCTTTTTGTGGGAGGGGCTTCAGCCCCGACGCGTTAGCGCCGAGGCGTCGCGGCTGAAGCCCTCCCACAGGCAATCAAGCCTCCAGCGCCTGCCAACGCGCCTGCAGCTCGTCCAGGCGCAGATCGGCGGCGGCGCCCGGCGAGACCCGCGCGGCCAGGCTGCCTTCCGGCGTGCGCCCCTGCCCTGCGCTGTCGGCGGATGCGGCGGCGGCCTGGTAGGCCTCGCGGAACGGCACGCCGGCCACCGCGGCTTCCACCGCCACGTCGGTGGCGTACATCCCCGAATCGATCGCCGCGCGCAGCCTGTCCTCACGCCACTCCAGGTTGGCCAGCAACGCCGGCAGCAATTCCAGCGCGGCCAAGCCGCGGCCGAAGCCGTGGAAGATCGCGCCCTTGCTGCTCTGCAGGTCGCGGTGATAACCGGACGGCAGCGACAACAACTGTTCGATCTCGGTACGCGCCGCGGCCACGCTGGCGTGGGTGGCGCGCATCAGTTCGATCACGTCGGGGTTGCGCTTGTTGGGCATGATCGAACTGCCGGTAGTGTACTGCGCCGGCAGCGCGACGAAGCCGAATTCGCCGCTGGTGAACAGCGACAGGTCCCAGGCCAGGCGGCGCAGGTCCAGGGTGGCGCTGCCCAGCGCTTCCAGCGCGGCCATCTCGAACTTGCCGCGCGAGAGCTGCGCGTAGATCGGGCTGACCTGCAGCCGCGCGAAGCCCAGCGCGGCGGTGGTGTGGGCGCGGTCCAGCGGCAGGTTGACGCCGTAGCCGGCGGCGGTGCCCAGCGGGTTGCAGTCGACCAGGCGCAGGGTATCGCGGGCGCGGACGGCATCGTCGAGGAAGGCCTCGGCCCAGCCCGCCCACCACATGCCCGCGGAGGACACCACGGCGCGCTGGATGTGGGTGTAGCCGGGCACCGGCAGGTCGCGCTCGGCCTGCGCGCGGTCCAGCGCCACCTTGGCGATCTCCGCGCTCAGTTGCGCCAGCCGCGCCAGCCTGTCCTTCAGCCACAGCCGGGTGGCCACCAGGATCTGGTCGTTGCGGCTGCGTCCGGTGTGGATCTTGCGCCCGGCATCGCCCAGGCGTTCGGTCAGCCGCGCCTCGATCGCCGAGTGGCCGTCCTCGAAGCGCGCATCCAGCACGAACGCGCCGCTACGGAAATCCTCTGCCAGCACCGCCAGCTCGCGCTGCAGCCCGGCCAGTTCGTCGGCGGACAGGATGCCGATGCGCTGCAGGCCTTCGGCGTGCGCGCCGCTGGCGGCGATGTCGTGAAGGAAGAACTCGCGGTCCAGGAGCACGTCGTCGCCGGCCAGGAAGGCCTGGATCTGCGTGTCGACGGCGACGCCGGGTTTCTGCCAGAGGAGGTTGGTCATTGGAGAGCCGGGATTGGGGAATGGGGATTGGGGATTGGGGATTCGGGAAGCGGCGCGCTGCGGCGGTGATGGATGCCGCGCTGCGGTGGCGCCCTACTACGGCGTGTCCATCCGCGGGATCGAGGTCAGTTCGTCAACGCCCAGCGCCAGGTTGAGGTTCTGCATCGCCTGCGTCGCGGCGCCCTTGAGCAGGTTGTCGAGCGTGGCCACCAGCACCAGCCGCTTGTTGCCCGGGGCCAGGGTGAAGCCGCCGAGCTGCACGCCGTGGCGGCCGGCGATGCGGCTGACCCAGGGTGCCTCGTCGATCACCTCGATCAGCGGCTCACCGGCATAGCGCGTGCGATACAGCTGCTGCACCGCATCCAGCTTGAGCGGCTGCTGCAGCCACAGGTTCACGGTCATGGTGATGCCGCGGAAATGCGGCGCCACGTGCGGCATGAATTCCACCGGCACGCCGAGCTGCGCGGACACCTCGCGCTCGTGCATGTGGTCGGTCAACGCGTACGGCATCAGGTTGTCGTGCAGCAGCGCCGGGTTGTTCTTGTCCGACAGCGTGGTGCCGGCACCGGAATAGCCGGACACGCCGAAACACTGCGGCGGCCCGGCGAGCTGCTCGCGCAGCGGCGCGATCGCCAGCTGCATCGCGGTGGCGTAGCAGCCCGGGTTGCTGATACGGCGCTGCCCGGCATAGCCTGCGCGGGTCAGTTCCGGCAGGCCGTAGTACCAGGCCGGATCGAAGCGGTAGTCCGCGGACAGATCGACCACGATCGGGTCGGGCGCGCCGGCGGCGACCGCCGCATCCAGCGCCGCCACATAGGGCGCGGCCTTGCCGTTGGGCAGCGCCAGCACCACCACGTCGGCGCGCTTGGCCGCCACCGCGTCCGGGTCGAGATTCTCGTAGCGCAACTCGCCTTCGTAAGCGTCGTGGTGCGCATCGACGCGCTGCCCGTCCAGCTCGCGCGAGGACAGGAAGGCCAGCCGCAACTGCGGATGCGCGGCGATCAGGCGGATCAGTTCGGCGCCGGTGTGGCCACGGGCGCCGACGATGCCGATGGAATAAACGGGAGTGTTCATGCGTGCGAATCCAGGCGGAACTGCAGGTGGCGTTTCACCCCGGCCCATTCCGTATCGATGATGGAGAAGATGACGGTGTCGCGCGGGGTGCCGTCGGCGTGGCGCTTGTGGTTGCGCAGCACGCCGTCCTGCTTGGCCCCCAGCCGCGCGATCGCGGTGCGCGAGGCATGGTTGAACCAACTGGTCTCGAACACCACGCTGAGGCAGCCCAGCGATTCGAAGGCGTGGCCAAGCAGCAACAGCTTGGCCTCGGTGTTCAGGCCGCTGCGCTGCACCCGCGGCGCATACCAGGTGTAGCCGATCGACAGCGTCGGCACCTGCGGATCCAGGCCGTAGAAACGCGTGCTGCCGACGATCTCGCCCTGCGCATCGCGCACCACGAACGGCAGCACCCGGCCCAGCGCCTGCACCTCCAGCGCGGCAGCGACGTAGGCGTCCACCCGCTCCGGCGCTGGCACGTTGGTGTACCACAGCGCCTCCAGGCCGCTGCCGCGTACGGCGTTGCGCAAGCCCTCGGCGTGCGCCGCCTGCAGCGGCTCCAGGCTGACGTGGCGGCCGCGCAGCGTCGGCACCTGGCGCCAGGATTCGGGAAGCTCGGGATCGATGCTGGACATGGCCTGGGTTCTCTGGACGATTCCGCTCAACCCTGCAGGGTCGGCGTGCGCGTGGCGCAGTGCGCCACGCAGTGCTGGATCTGCTCGAAGGTCTCCAGGCCGTACCAGAACACCTTCCACTTCTCCTGCTTGAAGCAGCCGTCGGACTCGGCGTAGTAGAAGATGTTGACCTGGTTGTTGTGGCGCGAGCGCCAGAACAGCTGCGGCGTCTCCTCGCGCATCACGTTCCACACCGCGCGGCCCAGGCCCTCGCCCTGCGCGTCGTCGAGCACGGCGAACTTGTCCAGGTAGGTGTAGCCGCCCTCGTCGGTGAGGATCACCGCGGTGCGGTAGTTCTCGCTGACGTAGGCGCGCAGCAGCTTGGTGGTGTCGAAATAATCCGGCACCAGGGTGCGGCCGAAACTGGATTCGATCAGGGTCTTCAGCCGCGGCAGGTCCAGCTCGCTCCACGCCGTGGCGCGCAGCACCTTCTCGCCGCGCCGCACCAGGGTGCCCGAGCCCTTGTGGGTGAACAGTTCCTTGGCCAGGTCGGCCGGGCGCGTGATCGACACCGACGACTCCAGCGGCAGCCGGTCCAGCAGGTCCTTGATCTGCTCGATCTTGACCTTCATGCCGCCATGGATCCACGGCTGCGCGATCAGGTGGTCGTACTCGGTGGACAGGTTGATCGAATCGATCACCGTGCCCTTCTCGTCGAGCAGACCGCCGGTGCCGGTAAGGAAGATGATCTTGTACGGCTGCAGCTCCTGCACCAGTTCGTTGGCGGCGAAATCGGCGTTGATATTGAGGATCTGGCCGCTGGGGGTCTCGCCCAGGCTGGTGATGACCGGGATCGAGCCGGCCTGCAGGCTGGCCTCGATCGGTGCCAGGTTCACCGCGGTGACCTCGCCGACCAGCCCGTAGGTATCGCGGTCCAGGTACTGCGCCTCGAACACGCCGCCGGTGATCGAGGTGGCGCGCGCGCCGTTCTGCTGCAGCGCCTCGACCAGCTTTAGGTTGGAAGCCTGGAACACCCGGCGCACGATCGCCAGCGCTTCCGGCGAGGTCACCCGCAGGCCGTTGACGGTCTGCTTCTCGATGCCGGCGGCGGACAGCTCCGCGTCCAGCTGCGGGCCGGCGCCGTGCAGCACGATCGGGGTCAGGCCCACTTCCTGCAGAAACGACAGCGAGGAAGTCAGCGCCTCCAGGTCGTCGCGCAGCACCGCGCCGCCGACCTTGACCACGGCGAAGCGCTTGGCGTCCAGTTGCGAGAAGCGCTTGAGGTACTGGCTGATCTCCTTCGCGCTGGCCATGCTCGAGAGCAGGCGCACGATGGTCTGGCGGGTTTGGCGGTTGGCGTGCATGGCGTGGGGCGATGTCCGAAGGAATCCAGGGTGGGGCCGATCGCAGGATCGGTCCGTGCGACGTGGAAAGGCGCGCGGCTCAGCGCGCGCCGTTGATGATGCGGTGCACCGAGGCGGCGTAACGCTGCAGTTGCTCCAGCGTCACGAACTCGTCGGCGGTATGCGCCTGGGCGATGTCGCCCGGGCCGTAGACCAGCGCGGTGTAGCCGCCGGCGGAGAACAGCGAGGCCTCGGTCCAGAAGTCCACCGCGTTGCCGATCGGCAGCTCCAGCGCATCGGCGACGTCGCGCGCGGCCAGGCGCTTGTCCTCGGCGCGCGCAATGTCTCCCGACGGCAGGCTGGGCCCGCGGAAGGTCTCCTCGAAATGCGCCGCGGCAGGCTCGGCGAAGCCGGCGAAGGTCGCCAGCAACGCGTCCACGTCCATCGACGGCAGCGGCCGGAAACCGAAGCGCAGCTCCGCCGCCGGCGCGATCATGTTGGCCTTGATCCCGCCCTCGACCCGGCCGATGTTGAAGCGCAGCCCGGTCAGCCCGCCGAAGCGCGCATGCGCCAGCGACTCGACGTGGTCCAGCGCACGGCCGCCCCAGCGCATCGCCTGATGCAGGGCGCTGGCCGCGGCATCCTGCTTGCCGGAGGCATGCCCGGCGCGGCCGGCGAAGCGCATCAGCACCGAACTGATGCCGCGATGCGCCAGCACCGCCTCGCTCATGGTCGGCTCGGCCACCAGCACCGCCTCGTAGGCGATGCCGCGGGCCAGGAACGCGGCGATGCAGCGCGGGTCGTTGGCTTCCTCGTCGCTGGAGAACAGGAACGCGGCATCGCCGTCGCCGGCATTGGCCGCGGCCAGCAGCGCTGCCGCCGCGCCCTTGATGTCGCACACGCCCAGGCCGACCACGCGATCGTCCAGGCGCCGCATGACGTGCGGATCGGCGCTCCAGTGCGGCGAATCCGGCACCGTGTCCAGGTGCACGTTGAACAGGTACTTCGGCGTGCCGCGTACCGCGTACAGGCTGACCGCGCCGGCGCCGTGGTCGATCACCTCCACCGCGAAGCCGGGCAGCTGCGCACGGAGGTAGTCGAAGATGCCATCGGTGCCGATCGCCCGAGGCGGATTGCGGGTGTCGAAGGACACCAGTTCTTTCAGGTGGGTCAGGGTGGATTCGAGCAGATCGGTCATGGTGTGTCAGGCTGCCGTGGTGCTGGTGCGGTAGAGATCGGGATAGGCGATTTCCATCAACGACTGCGGCCGCGCCGGCGCGGCGAACCCATACTGGGCGTACAGCGCATGCGCATCGGAGGTGGCGAGCATGAAGCGACGCAGGCCTTGCAGCTGCGGGTGGGCCATCACCGCCGTCACCAACTGCTTGCCGTAGCCGCGGCCGCGGTGGGCGTCGAGCACGAACACGTCGGCGAGATAGGCGAAGGTCGCGCCGTCGGTGATCACCCGGGCGAACGCCACCTGCCCGACGCCATCGAGATGGCCGCCGAAGCACAGCGAACCGGCGATCGCCCGCTGCACCGTGTCCAGCGGGATGCCCAGGCTCCAATAGGCCTGCTCGCTTAGGAAGCGATGGATCAACGGCAGATCCAGTTCCTGCTTGTCGGTGCTGATGCGCAGTGCGTGCATGAGGTCCATCAGACAGGTCCTTCTCCCCTCGGGAGAAGGTGCCCCGCAGGGGCGGATGAGGGTACGAGCGAAGCCTGGTGAAGCCAATCGCGCCAGCAGGTGAAGATCCTGGCGAAGCTCGCGCAACCAACTAGTGCGAGGCTTCGCCCGGACCCTCACCCCAACCCCTCTCCCGAAGGGAGAGGGGCTTTACGCGTCAGCGGTTGACCTGCGCGTACAGCGTCGAACTCATCCCAAACAGCTTGATGAAGCCCTCGGCCTCGGCCACGCCCCAGTCCGCCGACTGCGCGTAGGTCGCGCCCTTGGCGTTGAGCAGGTGCGGCGACTTCACCGCCACCGCGTCGACGCGGCCGCCGCGGGTCTCCAGCGTCACTTCGCCGTTGACCATGGCCTGCGACGACTTCAGGAAGGCTTCCAGGTCGGTCTTCAGCGGGTCGTGGTAGAAGCCTTCATAGACCAGCTCCACCCACTTGCGCGCCACATCCGGCTTGAAGCGGTTCTGCTGCTTGGTCAGCACCGCATCCTCCAGCGCGCGGTGCGCGGCCAGCAGCGCCACCAGGCCCGGCGCCTCGAACACGATGCGTCCCTTCAGGCCGATCACGGTGTCGCCGGTGTACACGCCACGGCCCACGCCGTAGGGCGCGAACAGCTTGTTGAGCCTGGCCAGGATCTGTTCGCCCTGCAGCGCCTTGCCGTCGAGTTCGACCGCCTCGCCGTGCACGAACTTCAGCTTCACCGTCAGCGGCTCGGTCGGCCACGCGCTGCGCGGCGCGCACCAGCCGCGGGCGCCCTCGCCCGGCGCTTCCCAGCGGTCGATCTCGCCGCCGGACATGGTCAGGCCGAGCAGGTTCTCGTTGATGGTGTAGGCCTGCTGCTTGGCGCGCACGCCGAAGCCGCGCTCCTCCAGGTACTTCTGCTCGTAGGCGCGGGTCTGGGTGTGTTCCTTCTGGATCTCGCGGATCGGGGCGACGATCTCGTAGTCGCCCAGCGCCTTGACCGCCAGGTCGAAGCGCACCTGATCGTTGCCCATGCCGGTGCAGCCGTGCGCGATGGTCTTGGTGCCCAGTTCCTCGGCGCGCTTGAGCGCGGCATCGACGATCAGGTAGCGGTCGGACACCAGCAGCGGGTACTGGCCCTGGTAGCCCTCGCCGGCCCACACGAACGGCTTGACGAAGCCGGCCCAGATCGCCGGGCCGCCATCGACGGTGACGTGGCTGGCCGCGCCCAGTTCCGCGGCGCGCTTCTCGATGAAGTCGCGCTCCTCGGCATCCACGCCGCCGGTGTCGGCGAACACGGTGTGCACCGCATACCCCTTGGCCTGCAGGTAGGGAATGCAGAAGCTGGTGTCGAG
The DNA here is from genome assembly GCF_000364645.1 of Xanthomonas sp. SHU 308. Classification (NCBI taxonomy): domain Bacteria; kingdom Pseudomonadati; phylum Pseudomonadota; class Gammaproteobacteria; order Lysobacterales; family Lysobacteraceae; genus Xanthomonas; species Xanthomonas sp. SHU 308. The sequence goes on from NZ_AQOK01000779.1 coordinate 7,923, forward strand.
ACCGCCGGAGAAGGCGAGGACGATGTCCTTGCGGCCGGGATTCGGGATTGGGGAGTCGGGATTGGTGGAAGCGGTGCTCATGGTTGTTTCCTTATCACGCGTAAAAGTGGGGGCTAACGCTGTTGCTGTACCGATTCTCTATTCCCGATTCCCGATTCCCGCTTGCGACGCAAGCGCCGCCATGATCGCCTTCTGCACATGCAGGCGGTTCTCGGCCTCGTCGATGGCGATGCAGTTGGGCGAATCCATCACCGCGTCGGTGGCCTTGACGTTGCGGCGCAGCGGCAGGCAGTGCGAGAACACGCCGTTGTTGGTCAGCGCCATCTTGCGTTCGTCGACGATGAAGTGCTGGTACTGGTCGCGGATCGGCTTCTCCGGGCCCCAGTTGCCGAAGAACGGCAGCGCGCCCCAGCTCTTGGCATAGACCACGTCGGCGCCGGCGTAGGCGCTGTCGATGTCGTGGCTGACGCTCAGCGAACCGCCGCTCTCGGCCACGTTCTGCGCGGCCCAACCCATGTAGCGCTCGTCGAGCACGTAGTCGGGGGTCGGGCACAGCAGGGTCACGTCCATGCCCAGGCGGGTGGCGATGGTCAGTGCGGAATTGGCCACCGCGGTGTTCAGCGGCTTGGGATGGTAGGTCCAGGTCAGCACGTACTTCTTGCCGCGCAGGTCGCGGGTGCCGAAGTGCTCCTGCAGCGCCAGCGCATGCGCCAGTTCCTGGCACGGATGGGTGATGGTCTCCATGTTGATCACCGGCACCGGCGAGTACTTGGCGAAGCTCTTCAGCACCACGTCCTCGCGGTCCTTGGCCCAGTCGACGAACTTCGGGAACGCGCGCACGCCGATCAGGTCCACATAGCGACCCAGCACCCGCGCCACCTCGGCGATGTGCTCTTCGGTGTCGCCGTCCATCACCGTGCCCAGGTCGAACTCGATCGGCCACGCGTCCTTGCCCGGCTGCAGCACCACCGCGTGGCCGCCCAACTGGAACGCGCCCAGCTCGAAGCTGGTGCGGGTGCGCATGGACGGGTTGAAGAACACCAGCGCGATCGACTTGCCCTTCAGCTCGCTGCCGAGGCGGTTGCGCTTGAACAGCGCCGCCTGGGTCAGCAGCGCGTCGAGCTCGGCGCGGCTCCAGTCCTGGGTGTTCAAGAAGTGCTTCAGAGACATCGATCGATCCTTTGCAGCGGTGGGGACGCGGGGACGCGCGAGGCGTTCTACAGGGAGGTTCTTTACGGGTGAAACTTTTCCGGCCGATGAAAACGAAAAAACCCAGCCTCGGGCTGGGTTTTCAGAACGAACGGCACGACGCTCCGGTTACCCAGCGAGAATGTGGGATTCCGGTCGACGCGCGCGCGACGTCATGCCCGAGGCCATGCGTGCGGCGCTGAGATCGTGCTGTGGCAGGTTCACTTTCATCGGCGCGCATCCTCGCACGCGCACGCCACAGGCGCAAGCGCGCGCGGCGCTCAGCGCGGGGGCACCACCACCGCGTCGGGCACGTACGGCGCCACCGAGACGCGGATACGCAGGCGGTTGCCCGGATCCTCGGGCAGCCGCGAGCGGTACTTGGTGCCCTTGTAGACATAGTCCACATCGTAGGCGATGGGCCGGCGGAACTCGCGGCCGACCTCGACCATCCGGCAGTTGCGTCCGCCCTGCGGCGCCGCGGCCGGCGCAGCCGCCGGGGCTGGCTCCTCGTGGCGGCGGCTGAAGATGTCCTTCACCGAATCCATCAGCCGGTTCAAGCGGCTGTCGTCCTCGGCCGGCTTGGGCGCCGGCGCTGCCGGGGCCGGCGCGGGGGCCGGATCGCATTGCTGCTCGGTGCGGGTGGCGCGCAGGGTCTGGTAGACCGGCTCCACGTTCAGGACCTGGGCGTAGTCCAGCTTGACGTTCTCGATCACCACCACCCGGTTGCGCGCCTCGGAGTCCTGCGCCCAGGCCGGCGCGGCGGCGCAGGCAAGGATGCCGACCAGCGGCAACAACGGGTTCGGGCGCATCGGCAGCAGCTTCGCAAGGGCAGACCAATGAGTGTAGGCATGGCGGCTTGCGTCGGGCTGAACGCGAGCCGACAGGCGCGCGGCGCGCCCGCCTGGCGGCGGCTGCCGGTAGAATCGGACGGTTTCCCCACCGCCGATGCCGATGAGCCTGCGCCTGCACAACAACCTGACCCGCCGGGTCGACGCCTTCGAACCGCTCGATCCGGTGGCCGGCCCGACGCTCTACGTCTGCGGCCCCACCGTCTACAACTACGCGCACATCGGCAACGCCCGCGGCCCGGTGGTGTTCGACGTGCTGGCGGCACTGCTGCGACGCCGCTACGGCAAGCTGCGCTACGCCCGCAACATCACCGACGTGGACGACAAGATCAACGCCGCCGCGCAGGCGCAGGGCGTGCCGATCTCGGCCATCACCGACCGCTTCGCGGCCATCTACCGCCAGGACATGGCCGCGCTGGGCGTGACCCCGCCGGACATCGAGCCGGCGGCCACCGCGCACATCCCGCACATCGTGGCGATGATCGAGCGGCTGATCGCCGGCGGCCATGCCTATGCCGCCGAGGGCCACGTGCTGTTCGCGGTGGCCAGCTTCGCCGATTACGGCAAGCTGTCGCGGCGCGACCCGGAGGAGATGCTGGCCGGCGCCCGCGTCGAGGTCGCCCCGTACAAGCGCGACCCGGGCGACTTCGTGCTGTGGAAGCCCTCCAGCGACGACCTGCCGGGCTGGGACTCGCCATGGGGCCGCGGCCGCCCCGGCTGGCACATCGAGTGCTCGGCGATGGCCGCCGCGCACCTGGGCGAGACCATCGACATTCATGCCGGCGGCGTCGACCTGCAGTTCCCGCACCATGAGAACGAGATCGCGCAGAGCGAATGCGCCCACGGCGGCGCCACCTTCGCCCGCGTCTGGCTGCACAACGGCATGCTGACCTTCAGCGGCGCCAAGATGAGCAAGTCGCTGGGCAACATCGAGACCGTGCACGATCTGATCGAGCGGCATCCGCCCGAGGCGCTGCGCTGCGCACTGCTCAGTGCCCACTATCGGCAGCCGCTGGACTGGTCCGACGCCCTGATCCAGGCCCAGGTGGCCCGGCTCGACGGCCTGTACGGAACGCTGCGCGATCTGCAGGCCATCGACGCCGAGGCCGTCATTCCGGCCGAAATCGAAGAGGCCCTCGACGACGACCTCAATACGCCGCTGGCGCTGTCGGTGCTGTCGAGCCTGGCGACCCAGGCGCGACAGGCACTGCGCGAGGCGGCGCCGGCCGGCGGCTCCGACCCCGCCGACGCCACGCAACGTGCGGACACGCTGCGCCAGGCCAAGGGCCGCCTGCTCGGCGCCGGCCTGGCCCTGGGGCTGCTGCAGCAGGATCCGCAGGTCTGGTTCCAGGGCGCCGGCAGCGACGACGACGCCCGCATCCAGGCGCTGATCGACGCCCGCAGCGACGCCAAGAAGGCCCGCGACTTCGCCCGCGCCGACGCCATCCGCCAGGAACTGGCCGACGCCGGCATTGTCCTGGAGGACACGCCGCAGGGCGTACGCTGGAAGCGTGGGTGATCGGGTCCTCATAGAAAGAGGGCGCACGGCTGTTCCCTTCTCCCTCCGGGAGAAGGTGCCCCGAAGGGGCGGATGAGGGTACGAGCGAAGCCTAGAGAGATGAGGCCGAGCGAATGGCATCGACAGTTCGCGAGGCTTCGCCCGCACCCTCACCCCAACCCCTCTCCCGGAGGGAGAGG
>NZ_AQOK01000780.1:0-214 GCF_000364645.1 Xanthomonas sp. SHU 308
CAGCGGCCGCACCCACACCAAATTGTTCCAGGCCGAGCGCGAACGGCTCAGTCTGATCGTCGCCGACACCGCGCCGTCGCTGTACTTCGGCACGCGCGTGCGCTTCAAGTCGGTGCAGGCGGCGCGTGCCGGGGCGGTGGCAGCGTGGGCGGCGCAGCGGCAGGGCGATCGCCTGGCCGCCTTGCGCGGCAGCCGCAGCGAAGCGCCGGTGCCG
>NZ_AQOK01000781.1:0-13717 GCF_000364645.1 Xanthomonas sp. SHU 308
GCGCTCGCCGCCGGCGCCGCGCAGGTGTGGGTGGCCGCCGACGATGCGCGCATCGCCGCCGCGGTGGCCGACCTGGACGGCGTGCACGTGGCCACGACTTCCAGCGACCACGCCTCGGGCACCGATCGCCTGGCCGAATGCGCCGACATCGCCGGCTGGGACGATGCGACCCTGGTGGTCAACCTGCAGGGCGACGAGCCGTTCGCGCCGGTCGCCGGCATCGTCGCGGTGGCGCGGACCCTGGCCGACAGCGGCGCCGAGATGGCGACCCTGGGCACGCCGGTGGGCGCGGCCGAGCACCTGTTCGATCCCAACGTGGTCAAGCTGGTGCGTAGCGCCGCTGGCGATGCGCTGTACTTCAGCCGCGCACCGATTCCCTGGCACCGCGATGCCTTCGCCGCCTCGCAGACCCAGTTGCCGCTGCCCGGCCCGTGGCTGCGGCATATCGGCATCTACGCCTATCGCGCCGGCTTCCTGCGCCGGTTCGCGGCGATGCCGCCGGGCGCGCTGGAGCGGATCGAGTCGCTGGAGCAGTTGCGGGTGCTGGAAGCCGGCTTCCGCATCGCGGTGGCGCTGTCGCCGGCGCCGTTCCCGCCCGGCGTGGATACGCCCGAGGACCTGGCGCGCGCCGAGGCCTACCTGCAGGGGCAGGCATGAAGCTGCTGCTGGTGTGCCTGGGCAACATCTGCCGTTCGCCGATGGCCGAGGGCGCGCTGCGCCACCACCTGCAGCGCTCGCCGCTGGCGAGTGTGGTGGAGGTCGACTCGGCCGGCACCGGCGACTGGCACCGCGGCGAGCCGCCGGACCGGCGCGCGGTCGCCTGCGCCGCCGCCCATGACGTGGACATCGCCGGCCTGCGCGCCCGGCAACTGCGCGACCGCGACTTTGCCGAGTTCGACTGGATCCTGTGCGCCGACGCGGCCAACCTGCGCGACGTGCGCCAGCGCGCTCCGGCGGCGGCGCACGAGCGCGTGGCGCTGTGGCTGCCGTGGGCCGGGGTGCACGGCCACCGCGAGATCCCGGATCCGTACACCGGTGGCAGCGCCCAGTTCGAGCAGGTCTGGCAACTGGTAGACGAAGCCGCCGCCGGCAGCGTGGCGCGACTGTCCGTCGACCTCGGCTCCGGCATAATCGGCCGATGAATTCCATCGCCGCCCTGGAACTCCCCGCGTCCGGCGCCTGGCTCAACGCCGAGCCGATCCGCCTGCGCGATCTGCAGGGCCGGGCGCTGGTGCTGGCCTTCGTCAACGCCGCCTCGGTCTGGTGCGCGCAGCGCCTGGCCGAACTCGGCCAGTGGCAGGCGCGCAATCCCGGACGGCTGCAGGTGATCGTGGTGCAGGTGCCGCGCTTCGACAGCGAGCGCGAGCCGCAGCGGGCGCTGAAGCTGCTGCGCAGCCAGGGCGTGTCCGCGCCGGTCCTGCTCGATGCCGATTGGGCCGCCTGGCAGCGCTTCGGCGTCCAGGCCTGGCCGACCCTGGTGCTGATCGACGCCAGCGGTGTCGAACGCGAGCGCCTGGTCGGCATCGGCGGCGCCGAACTGGACAAGGCGCTGCACGCGCTCTGCGCCGGACAGCCGTTGCCGCTGGACGAGGACCTGCGCGACGCCCGCGAGACCCAGCCGGAGCCGCGCCTGCCGCTGCGCTTCCCGACCGGACTGGCGGTGGCCGAGGATCGCCTGTACGTCGCCGACAGCGGCCATCACCGCATCCTCGAATGCAGCACCAGCGGCCGCGTGCTGCGCCAGTTCGGCATCGGCACCGCCGACTTCATCGACGGCGCGATCGGCGAGGCGGCGTTCCACCGCCCGCGCGGGCTGGCGCTGGAGCGCGGCGTGCTGTACGTGGCCGACACCGGCAACCATGCGCTGCGCCGGATCAACCTGCTCACCGGCCAGGTCGACACGCTGTGCGGCAACGGCCGCGCCGGCGAGCCGGTCGAAGGCCCGGTGGAGCAACCGCTGCTGGCGCCGCTGAACCATCCGCAGGACGTGGTGATCGCCGACAACCAGGTGCACCTGGCGATGGCCGGCGACAACCGCATCTGGAGCTACGACCTGGGCAGCCGCAGCCTGCGCTGGCGCGCCGGTGCCGGCGCGCTGGAGCTGCGCGACGGCAGCGGCCACCTGGCCGCGTTCGCGCAGCCGTGCAGCCTGGCCGCGGTGCAGCAGGTGCTGTACGTGTGCGATGCGCTGGGCTCGGCGGTGCGCTCGATGCAGTTGCGCGGCGACCTGGTGCAGACCCTGCTCGGCGGCCAGGGGCCATGGGATTTCGGCAATGAGGACGGGCCGCGCAGCCGCGCCCGCCTGCAGTTCCCGCAGGCGATCGCGCTGAGCCCGGACGCGCCGCTGCTGTGGATCGCCGACAGCGGTAACGGCAGTCTGCGCAGCCTGCGTCTGGGCGGCGGCGAACTGTCCACCGCGGCCTTGCCGCGGCGCCTGCATGGCCCGGGCGGGTTGGCGGTGAGCGCCGGCACGGTGTGGATCGCCGAGACCGATGCGCATGCGGTGCTGCGCTACGACATCGCCAGTGGCGAACTGCACGACGTCGCGATCGGCGAATGAGCACCCCCGCATTGCCCGCGTTCGACGGCAAGGCCTTTGCCGCCAACCTCAGTACCGCGCCCGGCGTCTACCGCATGTACGCCGCCGACGACACCTTGCTCTACGTCGGCAAGGCCGGCGCACTGCGCAAGCGCGTGTCCAGCTACTTCAGCGGCTCGCCGAAGAATGCGCGGACCATGGCCATGCTGGCGCAGGTGGCGCGCATGGACGTCACCGTCACCCGCAGCGAGGGCGAGGCGCTGCTGCTGGAAAACCAGCTGATCAAGTCGCTGTCGCCGCGCTACAACGTGTCGCTGCGCGACGACAAGAGCTATCCCTACGTGCTGCTGACCCGCGAGGAGTGGCCGCGGATCACCCTGCACCGTGGCCCGCGCGCGGTGCCCGGCCGCTATTTCGGGCCGTATCCCGGCGTCACCGCGGTGCGCGAGACGCTGAACCTGATGCACAAGCTGTTCAAGCTGCGCAGCTGCGAGGACAGCGTGTTCCGCAATCGTTCGCGGCCGTGCCTGCAGTACCAGATCGGCCGTTGCAGCGCGCCGTGCGTGGCGTTGGTGGCGGCCGACGAGTACGCCGAGGCGGTGCGCCGCTCCACGCTGTTCCTGGAAGGGCGCAGCGACCAGCTCGGCGAGGAATTGGTGCAGGCGATGCAGGCCGCCAGCGAACGTCTGGAGTTCGAACGCGCCGCGCGCCTGCGCGATCTGCTGGGCTCGCTGCGCAGCATGCAGAGCCGGCAATACGTGGACGGCCGTGCCGCCGACCTCGACGTGCTGGCCTGCGCCACCCAGGGCGCCAACGCCTGCGTGCTGCTGCTGGCGTTCCGCGACGGCCGCAACCTCGGCACCCGCGCGTTCTTCCCCAAGACCAACGGCGAGGACAGTGCCGCCGAGGTGCTGGGCGCGTTCGTGTCGCAGTACTACGTCGAGCACGCGCCGCCGCGCGAGGTGCTGCTGGACCGCGAGATTCCAGACGCCGAGCTGATCGAGGCGGCGCTCAGCTCGGCCGCCGAACGCAAGGTGCAACTGAAGTGGAACGTGCGCGGCGAGCGCGCCGGCTACCTGGAGCTGGCCAGCCGCAACGCCCAGGCCACCCTGGTCACCGAACTGACCAGCCGCAACGCCCAGCATGCGCGCAGCGAGGCGCTGCGCGAGATGCTCGGCCTGACCGAACCGGTCAAGCGGGTGGAGTGCTTCGACATCAGCCACACCATGGGCGAGGCCACGGTGGCCTCGTGCGTGGTGTTCGACGCCAGCGGTCCGGTGCGCAGCCAGTACCGGCGCTACAACATCAGCGGCATCGAGCCGGGCGACGACTACGCGGCGATGCGCCAGGCGATCGAGCGCCGCTTCCGTCGCGCCGCCGAAGGCGAGGGCAAGGGCGACGTGGTGCTGCCGGACGTGCTGCTGATCGACGGCGGCGCCGGCCAGCTGGCGCAGGCCACCGGCGCGCTGGCCGACCTGGGCGTGGACGTGGTGCTGCTGATCGGCGTGGCCAAGGGCGCCGAGCGCCGCGCCGGCCACGAGACCCTGGTAATGCCGGACGGGCGCGAACTGCGCCCGGGCGCGGCGTCGCCGGCGCTGCAGTTCATCCAGCAGGTGCGCGACGAGGCACACCGCTTCGCCATCACCGGCCACCGCGGGCGCCGCCAGAAGGCGCGCATGACCAGCAAGCTGGAGGACATCCCCGGCATCGGCCCGCGCCGCCGCGCCAGCCTGCTCAAGCATTTCGGCGGGCTGGCCGGACTCAAGGCCGCCGGCGAGGCCGAGATCGCGCGGGTGGAAGGCATCAACGACGCACTGGCCGCACGAATCTACGCTAACCTGCACGGACTGCCGGTGCCCGATCCGGCAGGCGAGTAGAGCAGCGCAATGAAGTTGACCATCCCCACCTGGCTCACGCTGCTGCGGATCGTGATGATCCCCGTGCTGGTGCTGGTGTTCTATCTGCCGTACACCTGGACCAACTTCGCCTCGGCGGCGATCTTCGGCCTGGCCGCGTTCACCGACTGGCTGGACGGCTGGGTGGCGCGGCGCTACCACCAGTACTCCGCGTTCGGCGCGTTCCTGGATCCGGTGGCCGACAAGCTGATGGTGGCGGTGGCGCTGTTCCTGATCGTGCAGGGCCACCCGACGCCGTGGATGGCGTTCTGGGCGGCGGTGATCGTCGGCCGCGAGATCGCGGTGTCGGCGCTGCGCGAATGGATGGCCGAGATCGGCCAGCGCGCCAAGGTGCGGGTGGCGATGATCGGCAAGATCAAGACCACCGCGCAGATGGTGGCGCTGCTGTGCCTGCTGTACTCGGTGATGCCCGACGGCTCGCCGCCGGAGAGCGTGTGGATGGGCCTGTTCGTCTTCCACGTCGGCGACTGGACCCTGGCGATCGCCGCGATCCTGACCCTGTTGTCGGGTATCCAGTACCTGCATGCGGCCTGGCCGAGCCTGCGCGACGACGAGCGCGCGGCGGTGGCGGAAAAGAACGCGAAAAAAATCGAAGGCAACGGTTGACAGGCTGCGTGGTCCCGGTAGAATTCGCGGCCTCAAGCGGGAATAGCTCAGTTGGTAGAGCGCAACCTTGCCAAGGTTGAGGTCGCGAGTTCGAGTCTCGTTTCCCGCTCCACATTCAGCAGTACCGACATCCAGTGCAGATGCACAGGATGTCCGAAAAAGGGCTTCGGCCCTTTTTTCATGCCCGCATGCCGGCCGAAGCCACGGCGCTCGCCTGACCCGGGGCATGGCGCATCGCCGGTGCGGATGCGCCGTCCCGATTGTCGTGCCAGCCGCGCGGAGGCGAGAACGTCCCGCCTCCCTCACTGCGGCCCCGTTGGCCGAGCATTCGCGACCGTTGCAGCATGGGCCGCGCCGCTGGCGCAGGTTACGCGCTGACGCGGCCCCAGCCCGGCAATTTTTTCCTTCGCGCCTTGCAGGCGCGCGGCTGACTTCACGTCACGCCCACGCGCGCATGCACGCATTGCGTACGCGTCGGTCACAGAACGGGACAGGCCGTCGCCGAAACGTCCGCGGCATCGCGCGCAGCGACGCCGTCCGCCGCATTGCGCTGCGGTTTCGCCGGTACTTGGCACGCGATTTGCGCTGAGTCTCCCACGCCAGGCGATGACGCCCGGCCTCTGCGAGGAGTCGATGATGGATGGCGCAATTCCTTCCCCTACCACCCAAGCGCCACCGCGCGCGTTGGTCGCCGGCGGTGCCGGCTTCGTCGGCGCGCATCTGTGCGAGCGTCTGCTGGACGACGGTTACGACGTCACCGTGCTGGACAACCTGCTGACCGGTTCGCTGGACAACATCGCGCACCTGCTGGCGCGTCCGCGTTTCCGCTTCGTCGCCCACGACGTAGTGCAGCCGTATCAGGCCAAGGTCGACTGGGTGTTCAACCTGGCCTGCTGCGCTTCGCCGGTGCATTACCAAGCGCGTCCGCTGCATACCCTGCAGACCTGCCTGGAAGGTGCGATCAACCTGTTGGAGGTGGCGCGCAGCAATGGCGCGACCATCTTCCAGGCCTCCACCAGCGAGGTCTACGGCGAGCCGGAAGTGCATCCGCAGCGCGAGGACTATCGCGGCGCGGTCAGCCCGATCGGCCCGCGCGCCTGCTACGACGAGGGCAAGCGCTGCGCCGAAGCGGCGTTCTTCGACTATCACCGCCTGTATGCCACCGACATCAAGGTCGGGCGCATCTTCAACACCTACGGGCCGCGCATGCGCAACGACGACGGCCGGGTGGTGTCCAACCTGATCGTGCAGGCGCTGCGCGGGCAACCGCTGACCCTGTACGGCGACGGCAGCCAGACCCGCTCGTTCTGCTACGTCTCCGATCTGGTCGAGGGCATCGTGCAACTGATGCGCAGCCCGCGTGGCTGGACCGGTCCGGTCAACCTCGGCAACCCGCACGAGATCACCGTGGCCGAACTGGCGCAGCGCATCCTCGCGCTGACCGGCTCGTCCTCGCGCATCGTGCGCCGGCCCATCCCCAAGGACGATCCGACCCGGCGTTGTCCGGACATCGGCCTGGCGCGGCGCGAGCTCGGCTGGGAACCGCGGGTGGCGCTGGACGAGGGCCTGCGCAGCACCATCGCCTGGTTCCAGGCGCATCTGCACGACATCCCGGACCTGGAGGTGGAACGTGACTGTGCATGAACTCAGGAGCAGCGCCAGCCGCGCGCAGGCCGGCAAGCGCGTGCTGATCACCGGTGGCGCCGGCTTCGTCGGCTCGCATCTGGCCGACGAACTGCTTGCCCACGGCTACCGGGTGCGGGTGCTGGACAACCTGTGCGCGCAGGTGCACGGCATGCAGGCCGCGCGACCGGCGTATCTCGCGGAGGACGTGGAGCTGATGGTCGGCGACGTCTGCGATCCGGTGGCGGTACGGCTTGCGCTGCGCGATGTGGACGGGGTGTTTCACCTCGCCGCGGCAGTCGGCGTCGGCCAGAGCATGTACCAGATCGCGCACTACACCCATACCAACAATCTCGGCACCGCGGTGCTGCTGGAAGCGCTGGTGGAGCGGCCGGTGCAGCGGCTGGTGGTGGCGTCGAGCATGAGCATCTACGGCGAGGGCGCCTACGTCGATGCCGACGGCACGCCGGTGCCGGTGCGCGAGCGCCCGCTGGCGCAACTGCGCCGCGCGCAGTGGGAGCCGAGCGTGGACGGGCGCCCGCTGCAGCCGGTGCCGACCGACGAACGCAAGCCGGCCGAACCTTCCTCGGTGTACGCGCTGTCCAAGCTGGACCAGGAACGCCTGTGCCTGATCGTCGGCCAGGCGTATGCGATCCCGACCACCGCGTTGCGCTTCTTCAACATCTACGGCACGCGCCAGGCGCTGTCCAATCCCTACACCGGTGTGCTGGCGATCTTCGCGGCGCGGTTGCTCAACCGCAAACCGCCGGTGATCTTCGAGGACGGTGCGCAACGCCGCGATTTCGTCCATGTCAGCGACGTCGCGCGCGCCTGCCGCCTGGCCTACGAATGCGAAAGCGCCGCCGGCCTGGCGCTCAACGTCGGCAGCGGCCAGGCGGTCAGCATCAACGAAGTGGGGCAGCGCATCGCCGCGGCGATGGGCATCGACGATCTGCCGCCGCAGGTCTCCGGCAACTACCGGGTCGGCGACATCCGCCACTGCTTCGCCGATATCGCGCTGGCCCGCGAACGCATCGGCTATGCGCCGCAGGTGGACCTGCAGCAGGGCCTGGAAGAACTGGTGGAGTGGCTGCGCGAGCAGACCGCCGCCGACGGCGTGGAGGCGGCCAATGCCGAGCTGGCGCGGCGGGGGTTGCAGGGATGAGCGCACAGGCACGCGAACGGCTGGCCGAGATCGGCCTGATCGAATGGTTGCGCATCGGCGACGAGGATGCGGTGCATGCGCTGTTGCGCGACATGCGCGAGCTCGGCGTGCGCCGGCTGCGCACCCAGTTCTCCTGGGCCGACTGGCATACCGCCGAAGGCGAGCGCTGGTACGCTTGGCTGATGCCGCTGCTGAGCGCCCACTGCGAGGTGCTGCCGTGCTTCTGCTACACCCCGCCATCGCTGGGGCTGGAGCCGCGCACGGCGTCGCCGCCGCGCGACAGCAAGGCCTTCGCCGATTTCATCGACCAGGTGGTGGGTCGCTTCGGCGCCGGCTTCGAGTGGATCGAACTGTGGAACGAGCCGAACAACCTCAACGACTGGGACTGGCACCTGGACCACGACTGGCAGCGCTTCGCCGAGATGATCGGCCAGGCCGCGCACTGGGCGCACCAGTTGGGCAAGAAGACCCTGCTCGGCGGCATGTGCCCGACCGATCCGAACTGGCTGGCGCTGATGGCGCAGCGTGGGGCGCTGGCGCACATCGACGCGGTCGGCGTGCACGGCTTTCCCGGCACCTGGGATTTCCGCCGCCGGCCGTGGGCGGAGGTGCTCGGCGACGTCCGCGCGGTGCTGGCCGCGCACGGTCTGCAGCCGCAGGTCTGGCTCAGCGAGACCGGGTATTCGACCTGGCGGCATGACGAGATCGAGCAGGTACGGCAGTTGCGCGAGACCCTGGATGCGCCGGTGGAGCGGCTGTACTGGTATGCCGCGCGCGACCTGCACGGCAGCATCAGCCACCAGGACGGTTTCCACGAGGACGAGCGCCACTATCACTTCGGCCTGCGCGACGAGCGCGGCCGCGCCAAGCTGCTGTACCGGCTGTGGGCCGAGCAGGGCTACGACGGCATCCAGGCGCTGGCGTCGCTGCACCACGAGCACGGCGCCAACCTGTCGCGCGCGCCGCGCCCGGACCTCGCGCCGGCGCCGACGGTCGCGCCACGCGCCGACGCGCACGCGCCGATCCACACCCTGCCGCGGTCGCGTGGGCAGGATGCGGTGCTGATCACCGGCGGCGCCGGCTTCATCGGCACCAATCTGGCCGCGCGCCTGCTCGACAGCGGACGCCGGGTCATCGTCTACGACAACCTGTCGCGCCCGGGCGTGGAGCACAACCTGCAGTGGCTGCGTCGCCACTATCCCGGCGAGCGTCTGCAGGTGGAAGTGGGCGACGTGCGCGATCGGCATCTGCTCGGCGATGCAGTGGCGCAGGCGGCGCAGGTGTTCCACCTGGCCGCGCAGGTGGCGGTGACCTCCAGCCTGGAGGATCCGTCGCACGACTTCGAGGTCAACCTGCGCGGCACCTTCAACGTGCTCGAGGCGATCCGCGGCGCGCGGCGCCCGCCGCCGCTGCTGTTCACCTCCACCAACAAGGTCTATGGCGCGCTGGACGACGTCGCGCTGGAAGCCGACGCGCAGCGCTACCAGCCGAGCGATCCGCTGCTGCGCGCGCGCGGCATCGACGAGCGCCGCGCGCTGGATTTCCACAGCCCCTACGGCTGCTCCAAGGGCGGTGCCGACCAGTACGTGCTGGACTATGCGCGCAGCTTCGGCCTGCAGGCGGTGGTGCTGCGGATGAGCTGCATCTACGGCCCGCACCAATGCGGCAACGAAGACCAGGGCTGGGTCGCGCATTTCCTGATCCGCGCGCTGCAGGGGCAGCCGATCACCGTATACGGCGATGGCCGCCAGGTCCGCGATCTGTTGTTCGTGGACGACCTGGTCGAGGCGTTCCTGCAATGCCAGGCGCAGATGCCGCGGCTGTCCGGGCGGGCGTTCAACATGGGCGGCGGCCCCGCCAACGCCGCCAGCCTGCGCGAGGTGCTGCGCCGGATCGAGTCGCTGGTCGGCCATCGCCTGGAACTGGCGCACGCGGCGCCGCGGGTCGGCGACCAGCGTTATTACGTCTCCGACACCCGCGCCTTCGCCGCGGCCACCGGCTGGTCACCTCGCGTCGGCGCCGAGGCCGGCATCGCCCGGCTGCACCGCTGGCTGCACACGCAGGCCGAGCGCGCCGCACCTGTTTCCCCACCGCAACGGAGGATCCACGCCGCATGAACAGCATGCATGCCGCCGTGTTCGAAGGCCCGGGCCGCATCGTCACGCAGCGCCAGTCGCGTCCCGAACCCGCCCCGCAGCAAGTGCGGGTGCGCCTGCAGGGCTGCGGCGTGTGCGCGTCCAATCTGCCGGTGTGGGCCGGCCGGCCCTGGTTCGCCTATCCGTTCGAACCCGGTGCGCCGGGCCACGAAGGCTGGGGCGAGATCGACGCGGTCGGTGCCGAGGTGCAGGGCTGGGCGCCGGGCGACCGAGTCGCGCTATTGTCCGGCCGGGCCTACGCCGAGTACGACCTGGCCGAGACCGATGCGCTGGTGCGGTTGCCGCCGGCGCTGGACGGCCGCGACCTGCCTGGCGAGCCGCTGGCCTGTGCGATGAACATCCTGCGCCGCAGCGACATCCGCCCCGGCCAGACCGTGGCGGTGGTCGGAGTGGGCTTCATCGGCGCGCTGTTGATCCAGTTGGCCACCGGCCTGGGTGCGCAGGTGATCGCGCTGTCGCGGCGCGACTACGCCCTGCAGGTCGCGCGCCAGTGCGGCGCCAGCGCCACGCTGGCCACCGAGGATCGCTACGCGGCGATCGGTGCGGTGCACGAACTCACCGGCGGCAGCGGCTGCCTGCGGGTGATCGAGGCCGCAGGCGAGCAGGTCACCCTGGATATCGCCAGCGCGCTGTGCGGCGAGGGCGGGCGCCTGGTCATCGCCGGCTACCACCAGGACGGCCCGCGCCAGGTCGACATGCAGCAGTGGAACTGGCGCGGCCTGGACGTGGTCAACGCGCACGAACGCGATCCGCGGGTGGCGTTGCGCGGCTTGCAGGAGGCGGTGGAGGCGGTCGCCGACGGGCGTCTGGATCCGTTCCCGCTGTTGACCCATCGCTACGCGCTGGACCAGTTGCCGCAGGCATTCGCGGCAATGGACGCGCGCCCGGATGGGTTCCTCAAAGCCGTGGTGCTGGCATGAACGCGTACGCGCAACCGCGCTGGCGCGCGCCACGGCTGGGCTTCCTCGGGGTCGGCTGGATCGGCCGCGCGCGCATGCGCGCCCTGGCCGACAGCGGGCTCGGCGAGGTGGTGGCGATCGCCGATGCCAGCGCGACGGCGCTGCACGACGCACGCCAGGACGCACCGGCCGCCGACCTGCTGCCCGACCTGGAGGCGCTGCTGGCGCGCGAGGACCTGGACGGCCTGGTCATCGCCACGCCCAGTGGCGCGCACGCGGCGCAGGCCGCCGCGGCCTTGCAGCGCGGCCTGGCGGTGTTCTGCCAGAAGCCGCTGACCCGCACCGCCGCCGAAGCCGAGCAGGTGCTGGCGCTGGCGCAACGCCACGACCGCCTGCTCGCGGTGGATTTCAGCTACCGCTTCGCCAAGGGCATGGCGACGCTGCGCGAGCAGATCGCGCAGGGCGCATTGGGCGAGGTGTTCGCGATCGACCTGCTGTTCCACAACGCCTACGGCCCGGACAAGGACTGGTTCTACGACATCGCCCGTTCCGGCGGCGGCTGCGTGATGGACCTGGGCATCCATCTGCTGGACCTGGCGATGTGGCTGACCGGCAGCGGCGGCCATCACGAGCTGCAGGCGGCGCTCTACGCGCAAGGCCGGCCGCTGACCCGGCCGGTGCGGCAGGTGGAGGACTACGCCAGCGCACAGTGGCGCATGGACAACGGCGCCAGCGTGCGCATGGCCTGCTCGTGGCGGCTGCCGGCCGGTTGCGACGCGGTGATCCAGGCCAACGTGTACGGCACCGGTGGCGGCGCGGCACTGCGCAATGTCGACGGCTCGTTCTTCGACTTCACCGTGGACCGCTTCGACGGCACGCGGTGCGAGCGCCTGGCTTCGCCACCGGACGCCTGGGGCGGGCGCGCCTTGCTGGACTGGGCCGAGCGCCTGGCCACCGACCCCGGCTTCGACCCGGCGGCGCTGCATCTGCTCGAGGTCGCCCGCACCGTGGATGCGCTCTATGGACGCTGAGCGCCCGCTGCGGATCCTGATGACCGCCGACACCGTCGGCGGCGTGTGGCAGTACGCGCTGAGCCTGTGCCGGGTGCTGACCGCGCAGGGCGATCGCGTGGAACTGGCGACGATGGGCGCGACCCCCACGCCGGCGCAGTGGCGCGAGGCCGCGGCGATCCAGGGACTGCGCCTGCATGCCAGCGGCTACCGGCTGCTGTGGATGGACGATCCCTGGGCCGATGTGTCCTCGGCCGGGCGCTGGCTGCAGGCACTGGCGGCGCAGGTGCGTCCGGACGTTGTGCATCTGAACGACTATGCGCACGGCGCCCTGGCGTGGCCTGCGCCGGTGCTGATAACCGCCCATTCCTGCGTCGGCTCCTGGTGGCAGGCGGTGCGCGGCGAGGCGCTGCCGCCGGAGTGGGATCACTACCGCGCCACGGTCGCCGCGGGCCTGGCGGCGGCCGATCACGTGGTCGCGCCGACCCAGGCGATGCTGGCGGCACTGCGCGCGCAGTATCCGCTGGACGTGCCGTGCAGCGTGATTGCCAATGGCACCGCGCCGCTGTCGCGGCCGGTGCCGGCCAGCGCCAAGCAGCCCCTGGTGCTGGCGGCAGGACGGCTGTGGGACGAGGCGAAGAATCTGCGGACGCTGGCCGCGGTGGCGCCGCAGCTGCCCTGGGCGCTGCGCATTGCCGGCGAAGCGGCGCATCCGGACGGCGGCACCGCAGCGATTGCGTCGGCGCTGCGACTGGGCCAGCTGCCGCCGTCGCGTCTGCGCCGCTGGATGGCCCGCGCCAGCGTGTATGCGCTGCCGGCGCGCTACGAACCGTTCGGGCTGTCGGCGCTGGAAGCGGCGCAGGCCGGCTGCGCCCTGGTACTGGGCGACATCCCCAGCCTGCGCGAGGTCTGGGGCGATGCGGCGCTGTACGTCGCGCCGGACGACGCACGGGCGCTGACGGCGCAGTTGCAGCGCCTGATCGGCGATCCGCTGCTGCGTCAGCGCATGGCCCGGCGCGCGGTTGCGCAGGCGCGGCACTACACCGCCACCGCCATGGCCGTGGCCTATCGCCAGCGCTATCGGGCGCTGATCGCGCATCGCGGCACGCCCCGCGTTGCCGGACGCGCCGGCCCGCCGGTCCCCTTGCTTTCCTCGATCGGAGTCGGTGCATGAAATTCGTGCTGTTCTATCACTCGCTGGTGTCGGACTGGAACCACGGCAATGCGCATTTCCTGCGCGGCATCGTCGCCGAACTGCAGGCGCGCGGGCACGCGGTGGCGGTGTACGAGCCGCACGACAGCTGGAGCCGTGCGCAACTGCAGGCGGAGGAGGGCGAAGCGCCTTTGCAGGCCTTCGCCGATGCCTTTCCGCAGCTGCGCAGCACGCGCTACGACCTGGCCACGCTGGATCTGGCGCAGGTGCTGGACGGTGCCGACGTGGTGCTGGTACACGAATGGAACGCGCCGGCGCTGATCGCGCGGATCTGCCGCGAGGCGCCTGCCGGATGTCGCGTGTTGTTCCATGACACCCACCACCGCTCGGTCAGCGCCCCCGACGAGATGGCGCAGTTCGACCTGTCCGACTACGACGGCGTACTCGCCTTCGGCGAAGCGGTGCGCCAGCAGTATCTGCGCCATGGCTGGAGCGCGCGCGTGTGGACCTGGCACGAGGCGGCGGATCTGCGCGTGTTCCAGCCGCAGCTCGGGCAGGCGCAGCAGGGCGACCTGCTGTGGATCGGCAACTGGGGCGACGACGAGCGCGCGCAGGAACTGGACACCTTCCTGATCCAGCCGGTGCGGCGG
>NZ_AQOK01000782.1:0-2174 GCF_000364645.1 Xanthomonas sp. SHU 308
ATGGCGTGCGCTACCCGCCGCAGGCCTTGCAGGCGCTGGCCGCGGCCGGCATCGATTATGCGGGCTGGCTGCCCAACCATCGCGCGCCGCAGGCGTTCGCGCATTTCCGCGTCACCGTGCACGTGCCGCGGCGGCCTTACGTGCGCGCCTTGCCCGGCATTCCCACGATCCGCGTGTTCGAGGCGCTGGCTTGCGGCATCCCGCTGGTGTGCGCGCCGTGGGAGGACGCCGAACAGTTGTTCGCGCCCGGCCGCGATTACCTGGTGGCGCGCGACGGTGCGCAGATGCAGCGCCACCTGCACGACGTGCTGCACGACGCCGAGCTGGCTGCGGCGCTGCGCATGCACGGCCTGCACACCATCCGCACCCGCCACAGTTGCGCGCACCGCGTCGACGAACTGCTGGCGGTCCTCGCCGAACTCGACGCGCCCGCCGCGCATCACGACCACCGGAGCCTCAGTCATGCCTAGCCCGTTGCAGATCGCCTTCTTCGGTTCCAGCCTGGTGTCCTCGTATTGGAACGGGGCGGCCACCTACTACCGCGGCCTGTTGCATGCACTGGCGCAGCGCGGCCACCGCATCCACTTCTTCGAGCCCGATGCGTTCGGGCGCCAGCAGCACCGCGACATCGACGATCCGGAGTGGGCGCAGGTCACCGTGTATCCCGGGGCCGCCGAGGCCGATGCGGCGCGCGCGCTGGAGCAGGCGCGCGGCGCCGACGTGGTGGTCAAGGCCAGCGGCGTCGGCGTGTTCGATGCGTTCCTGGAGCGCGAAGTGCTGGGCCTGCGCTCGCCGCGCACCCAGGTGCTGTTCTGGGACGTGGACGCGCCGGCGACGCTGGAGCGGGTGCAGGCCGATGCGGGCGATCCGTTCCGCGCGCAGATCCCGCGCTACGACCTGGTGCTGACCTACGGCGGCGGGCCGCGCGTGGTCTCCGCCTATCGCGCACTGGGCGCGGCCGAATGCGTGCCGATCTACAACGCGCTGGACCCCTCGAGCCACCATCCGTCGCCGGCGCAGCGGGATTTTGCCGCCGACCTGGGCTTCCTCGGCAACCGCCTGCCGGACCGCGAGGCGCGGGTGCGGCAGTTCTTCCTGGAACCGGCGCGGCGCCTGCCTGACGCGAGATTCCTGCTCGGCGGCAGCGGTTGGGACGCAGACCTGCCGGACAACGTGCGCACGCTCGGCCACGTGTCCACGCGCGACCACAACGCCTTCAACTGCAGCGTGCGCATGGTGCTCAACGTCAACCGCGACAGCATGGCGCGCTTCGGCTGGTCGCCGCCGACGCGGGTGTTCGAGGCGGCCGGCGCCGGCGCCTGCCTGATCGTCGATGCCTGGGAAGGGATCGAGGCGTTCCTCGAACCGCAGCGCGAGGTGCTGGTCGCGCACGACAGCGAGCAGGTGGCGCATTACCTGCAACGCATCGACGCCGCGCAGGCGCAGGCGATTGGCGCGCGGGCACGGCAACGCCTGTTGCGCGACCACACCTACACGCACCGTGCGCGCGAGGTGGAAGCCTTGCTGGACGCGCGGCAGCGGGAGGCGGCGTGATGGCCGCGCGCGATATCGTCATCCTCGGCCTGAGCCTGCGCTCGTCCTGGGGCAACGGCCATGCCACCACCTACCGCGGACTGATCGCCGCGCTGCAGGCGCGCGGCGACCGCGTGCTGTTCCTGGAGCGCGACGTGCCTTGGTACGCCGAGCACCAGGATCCGCCGGCGCAGTTGCCGTGCGCGCCGGTGCTGTATGCCAGCCTCGAGGAACTGCAGGATCGGCACGCCGCCGCGATCGCCGCGGCGGACCTGGTGATCGTGGGTTCCTACGTGCCCAACGGCATCGCCGTGGGCACGTGGGTGCAGCAGACCGCGCGCGGCGTGGTCGCGTTCTACGACATCGACACCCCGGTGACCCTGACGGCGCTGCAGCGCGGCGACTGCGCCTACCTGTCGCCGGCGCTGATTCCGCACTATGACCTGTATCTGTCCTTCACCGGCGGCCCGACCCTGCAACGCTTGGAACGCGTCTACGGCGCGCCGCGCGCGGTGCCGCTGTACTGCGCGTTCGATCCGGAGCAATACCGGCCGCAGCCGCAGGCGCATCGTTACGACCTGGGCTACATGGGCACCTACAGCGACGACCGCCAGCCGCCGCTGGAGCGGCTGGTGCTGCAG
>NZ_AQOK01000783.1:0-25302 GCF_000364645.1 Xanthomonas sp. SHU 308
GCGCTGGCCTGGCCGCAGGGCCGCTTCGTGATCGCCGGTCCGCTGTATCCGCCGCACATCGTCTGGCCGGACAACGTCCAGCGCTGCGCGCACCTGCCGCCGGCGCAGCATATGGACTTCTACAACCAGCAGCGCTTCACCCTCAATCTGACCCGTGCCGACATGGTGCTGGCCGGCTGGTCGCCCAGCGTGCGCCTGTTCGAAGCGGCGGCCTGCGCCACGCCGATCATCTCCGATCCCTGGGAAGGCCTGGAAACGCTGTTTGCGCCTGGCAGGGAAATCCTGATCGCACGGCGTGCGGCCGACGTACTGGGCTGGCTCCGCGAGCTGCCGGAAGCGCAGCGCATGGCGATCGGCGAGGCGGGGCGCCGCCGCGTGCTCGCCGAACACACCGCCGCGCATCGCGCGCAGGCCCTGCACGATGCCCTCGACCGCGTCGCCGACGCGGCGCCATCCACCTCCGCCAGGAGATCCTCGCATGCCCTCGCATGACGCCAAGACCACCACCGATCACGACGAGATCCGCCGCTGGGCCGAGGCGCGCGGCGGCCGTCCGGCCAGCGTGCGCGGCACCGAAGCCGACGAGGATGCCGGCGTGCTGCGCATCCTGTTCCGCGACGATGCGGCGCTGGAAGAAATCAGCTGGGACGACTTCTTCGACAAGTTCGAAGAAGAAGAGCTGGCCTTCCTGTATCAGGAGAAGACCAGCGACGGCAGCCAGAGCCGCTTCTTCAAGTTCGTCAACCGCTGAGCCGCGCTCGGCGCCTTCCCGGGAGACCGCCATGCAATCCGCCGTTCCGTCCCTCGACCCGGTCGATCCGATGCAGGCGCTGGGGCCGTGGTTCCACAACCTGCACCTGCCCGATGGCCGGCAGACCCTGCCGACGCATCCGTACGGCGATTTCCCGGCCTGCAAGTGGCGGCAGATCGCGCCGCATGTCCCGGCCGATCTTCGCGGTTGGCGGGTGCTGGACATCGGCTGCAACGCCGGCTTCTACAGCTTCGAGCTGGCCAGGCGCGGCGCCGAGGTGGTGGCGATCGACATGAATCCGCACTACCTGCGGCAGGCGCAATGGGCAGCGGCGCAGTTCGGGCTGGAGCGCCACGTGCGTTTCCGGCAGATGCAGCTGTATGCGCTGGCGCGCGAAGCCGAGCAGTACGACCTGGTGTGGATGATGGGCGTGCTGTACCACCTGCGGCATCCGCTGCTGGCCCTGGACATCGTGCGTCGCCTGTGTCGCCGCATGCTGGTGTTGCAGACCATGACCATGCCCGGCGAGGAGGTCTATCCGGCGCCGCGCGACATCGGCATGCTAGAGCGCGGGCGCATGTGCGAGCCCGGCTGGCCGAAGATGGCCTTCATCGAGCATCGCCTGGCCGACGATCCCACCAACTGGTGGGCACCGAACCATGCCGGCGTGGAAGCCATGCTGCGCAGCGCGGGGTTCGCGGTGGACGCGCGCATCGCCGAGGAAACCTACCTATGCCGGCCGCAGCAGCGGCCGCCCGGCCAGGTCGCACCGATCGAAGAGGAACTGCGCGCGGCCTGCGGCCTGGACTGATCCGCCCGGCCGCGCACTGACCGCCGTGGCTGCAGATCGCCCGGCAGGGCGCGCCGCGACGGCGCGCCCTGCCGCGCTCAGTTGACGTCACGGTCGCCGCGCGACATCAGGTTGTAGATGGTACGCACGCTGATGCCCAGGCTGCGCGCCGCCGCGGACTTGTCGCCGCCGGTGATGCGCAGGGTGCGCACCAGCATCTCCTGTTCGATCTGCTTCAGCGGCGTTCCCACGCGGAACGTCACCGCGTCGCCGGTGTTGCCGCAGTGGCAAGGCACGTCTTGCGCCATGGGCACCTCGCCGTGCAGCAGCGGCTCGATGGTCACCACCTCGCCGTCGGCACGGTAATAGCCGCGCGTCACTGCGCTGGAGAGTTCGCGCACGTTGCCCGGCCAACGGTGCCGTCCCAGCACGGTCCGCGAGAACGTGTCGAACTGCTTGCTGGTCCCATAGCGACGATTGAGCGTGTCCAGCAGCGTGTCGGCGATCAGGTGCACGTCGTCGCCGCGCTCGCGCAGCGGCGGCAACTCGATGACGTACTGCGACAGCCGGTAATACAGGTCGCGGCGCAAGGTGCTGGCCTCGCCCAGCAGGTCGCGGTGGGTGGCGGCGACGATGCGCACGTCGAGGCGGACTTCCGCGTCGCTGCCGACGCGGGTGATCGCGCCGGTTTCCAGGCAACGCAGCAGGTACACCTGCAGTTCCGGCGCCATCTCGCCGATCTCGTCCAGGAACAGCGTGCCGCCCTGCGCCTGTTCGAAATAGCCGGCGTGGCGCTGGTTGGCGCCGGTGAAGCTGCCGCGCTCGTGGCCGAACAGCTGGCTGGCGAGCAGTTCCGGCGGAATCGCGCCGCAGTTCACCGCGACCAGGCGCCCGCTGCGGCCGCTGGCCTCGTGGATGGCCTTGGCCAGCAGTTCCTTGCCGGTGCCGGTTTCGCCGGCAACCAACACCGAGATGTCCAATGGCGCGACGCGGGCGATGTCGCGCTGCACGCGCGCGATCGCTGCGCATTCGCCGACCAGGCCGAAGCGTGCCATCCCGCGCCGCGGCGGCAGGCGGCACAGGATCTGATCGAGCAGGCCGTCGAACTGCGTCCACGGCAGCGGCCGCTGCAGCAGCTGCACGCTGTCGCCGGCCAGCCCGCGCCATTTCGGCATTTGCGCCTCGGTGGCCAGCAGCACCACGCGCGCGTCCGAGCGGCCGGCCAGGCCGTTGATCAGGTCCATCGCTGCGCCGCGCTCGGCGTCGCCGTCGAGCAGCAGCAGGTCGGCGCGTTGTTGCTGCAGCCAGTGCCGCGCATGTTCGAGCGAGGGCAGGCGGGTCAGCGCCAGGCCGCGGCGCTGGGAGAAGGTGGACACATGGTCCGACAACGAAATGTTGCCATCCACGATCGCAAGCAGGGGTTTGGTCATGCGGGTTGTACTCCGCGAATCAGGTCATTCCATCGTCCTCCGCATGTGTGAGCGCAAGGCGAAAACATCCTGATTCGATCCCTCATCATGCTGAAGCGGATTCGGCCGCTTCAGCAATGTGTGCAACGCGCGCATCCACGGGGCAGCTCTGCAGCACCGCCTGTGCGCGACGCCGCATCCTGCCTGCGGCATCCGGCACATTCCCGACCGCGCGCGGCTGCGCTCAATGCATGCGCTCGGGTGGCAAGGGACCGCGCAGCAGGGCATCGACGCTGACGAAGCGCCGCTGCTGCGCGACATCCAGTCGCCGCAATGCGTCCTGCCCATCCAGGTACAGCCATTCGATGACGTCGTCGGCGCCGATCAGGACCGGCACTTCGTCCGGCAGTGCGGGCACTGCAGGTGCCTCGGTGAGCAGGGAGAAGCAGGAGAGATGAAAGCCCTCCTGGGTCTGCATGCTGCTGCGCAACCCGGCGGCGAACAGCGGACCCGGGTCTTCGCAGATCCAGGGGCCGCCACGCGCGGCGTCGGCGCTGCGGAAGCCGGCGATCGGCACCAGGCAGCGCTGCGTTTCCCACACCGCGGTCTGCGCGCCCTGCCAGGCGCGTTCGCGACGTTCGCTGGTGATCAGCGGATCCTGCGGCGCATCGCGGCGCCCGAACAGGGCGCGCTCGTTGCGCACTTCGCCGCCCCACAGCACCAGGATCTGCGCTTGCTGGCCGGCAGCGATCTCGCTGGTACGTCCGGCGGTGACGGGATCCTGCACCGGCCAGGCGGGCAGGCGGGATTGCAGAAAGCTGAGGATCATCGCGGTGCGGCCGAAAGCGGATGCCTTGGGAACGCAGGACGCGTGCCAGCATCTTCTTCTTCCCTCCCAGTGCGTCGTTGCGCCCTGCGCCGCGCAGCCAGCGGCGCGCGCCAGCGAAAGTTTTTCAGTCGCGCAGCTTTTGCGCGCCTACCGCAGCAGCGTGACCAGCAGGCAGGCGCCGGCGGCGAAGGTCACCGTCACGGTGATCCAGCCGAGCGCGTTGGTGAGGCGGCTGTTGACGCGGCCGCGCATCAGCGTGCGGTCGTTGCTCATCCGCATCATCAGCAACAGCAACGGCGGGACCGTCATGCCTTGCACGATGCCAGACAGCACCAGCGCCTTCATCGGGTTGACGCCGAGGAAGTTCAGCCCCACCGCGATCGCCGTGACCAGCGCGATGGTCGCGTAGAACAGCTTCGCCTCGCGCGGCTGTGCGTGCAGGCTGCCCTTTTGGCCGATGCCCTGCACCAGGTCGTAGGCAGCGCCGGTGGTCATCACCGGGACCGCCAGGAAGCCCACCCCGACCACGCCCAGCGCGAACAGCCACTTGGCCGCGGGCCCGGCCAACGGCTCCAGCGCGGCCGCGGCCTGTGCCGCCGTGGCGATCTCGGTCTGGCCGGAGCGGTGCAGGGTGGCGGCGGTGGAGAGCAGGATGAAGTACAGGATGATGTTGGAGAACAGCATGCCCACCAGGACGTCGCGACGGGTGCGGCGCAGTTCGCCGGCGCTGGCGCCCTGGCGCGCGGCCACGCTGCGCCGTCCGGCGGCGATCTGTTCTTCCACTTCCTGGTTGGACTGCCAGGTGAAGATATAGGCCGACAACGAGGTGCCGATGCAGGCGACGATCATCGACAGATACTCCCGGCTGAACTCGGCGTACGGCACGAAGGTGCCGCGCAACACCTGGCGCAGGTCGGGGCGCGCCAGCAGCGCAGCGGCCACGTAGGCGAACAGCGCCAGCGCCAGCCAGCGGAAGATCCGTTTCAGCAGGCGGTAGGACCCGAAGAATTGCAGCAGGAAGATCGCCAGCGCCGCTGCGACCACGATCGCCGGCACCGGCAGCGGGATCAGCAGGTTCAGCGCCGCGCCGATGCCGCCGAGATTGGCCGCCGCTTCGATCACGTTGCCGGCGAAGGCGAACCCGACGGCCGGGTACAGCACCCAGCGCGGATAGCGGTCGCGGATGATCGCGAACAGCCCCTTGCCGGTCACCCGCCCCAGCTTCGCCGACAGGTAGACCACCAGGTACATCATCGGCAACAGCACCGGCGCGATCCACAGGAACGCGAAGCCGTAGCGCGCGCCGGCGCTGGCGTAGGTGCCGATGGCGGACGGATCGTCGTCGGCGGCGCCGGTGACCACGCCGGACCCCAGCAGACGGAACAGCACGCGCCGCCGGGTAGGCGCGGGCTCGGCATGCGCGGCGGGTGGGGTCATCGCGATCGGCAGGTCGGGCGGAACATCGACCCTATGCAGGCCGGTCTAAATGCGGCGTCGGCGGTACTGCGTACGCGAAGTGAAGGCGGGCAGGTGCAGCGCGATCGCGGCGCCTGCGTGGGGCAGGCGATCGCACCGCAAGCCACCAACGCAAATGGGCCGCAGCAAGCGGCCCATGGCGTCGAAACAAGATGGAGGCCTGGGTCGGAATTGAACCGGCGTACGCGGATTTGCAGTCCGCTGCATAACCACTCTGCCACCAGGCCGGTGGACTGACGTCTCGCCGCAACGCCTGTGGCGTCCGACAAAACAAAGCCCCGCTGCCGGGGCCCTTGCGGCGGGAACCGGACGATGCCTTGCGGCTCTCGTCCAACGCATTGATTCAAAAGATGTTTTTGAACCAGCCCGGCGCACAACGGACTGCATTGTGTACCAAGCTCCCCGGCTTGGCAACCCTGGATTGCGCGCGCGCAGGCGTTGCCGGGATCCTGATGCGCGTCTCGCGTGTGCATGTGGCGTCGCGTCGTCACTGGAATGCCGACCACAGCGCCACGCCAGCGGCCGTAGACAAGCGCCGCATCGTGCGGATCCACGCACGATGGGCGTGCTGCCGCGCTCTAGCATGGCGCCACACCCAAACGAGACATCGCCATGAACCGATGGACACGCTGGAGCGGGACCGCGCTGTGCCTGGCCGCGAGCGCCACCGCCGCCGCGCAGACCTGCGCGCTGCAGACGCAGACCGTGAACCTGCCGCTGGTCTCCAAGGCCACGCCGAAATTCGCCTATCAGGTGCGCGTGCAGCTCGGCAGCGATGCCGATGGCCGCAGCAGCGGCAGTCAGGTGCTGGAGGTGGATACCGGCTCCACCGGCGTGGTGGTGCCGCTGAGCGACGCGCTGCGCAGCGCCTGGGACGCGTCCAACACGCCTGGACACATCTTCTACTCGAGCGACAGCAAGTACCATCCCGGCAAGTACGTGGACGTGCCGATGCGGCTCGGCGTTTCCGCCGACGGCAAGAGCGCTGCGGCGCGCGTGGATCGCATCACCGTGCTGGCCGCGCAGTGCACCTGCGATGTCGCCAGCGTGGCCCAGCCACCCAAGCCGCTGGCGCAGGTGCCCGCCACCTGCGCCGGCTACGATGGCAGCCCCGCGCTGAGCAGCAGCACGCAGGTGCTGCGCAACTGCAGCACCATTGCGCCGGGCTTCGGCATGATGGGGGTGGGCTACGACCGCGGCGTCGACGCCGCGCGCAATCCGTTCCTCAACCTGGTGCAGATGCGTGCGCAGCACATGAGCCCCGGCTACATCGTCAGCGCCAAGGGCATCACCCTGGGCGTCAGCCAGGCGGCATTGCAGGGGTTCGCCATGGTGCCGCTGCAGCGTGGCGCGGCCACCGCCGACGCGCCGGGCGACTGGCAAGCGCCCAGTGCCTGCGCCAGCTTTCCCGGCAGCGGCAGCGACTACCGCGTCTGCGGCAAGTTGCTGCCCGATACCGGCGTGTCCTACATGATGCTCAACCCGGTGGTGCCGCCCGCCACGCCCACCAGCCTGCAACAGACCGTGGAGATGGCGGGCCATCCCACGCGCGTGGTGCCGGATGCCACCCAGCTGCGGCTCGACGTCGTCGACGCGAAGGGGCAATCGGTGTTCGGTTACAGCTTTGCGGTCGGCGATGGCAAGGCGGCGACCCCGGACAGCGTGCAGTGGCGCGGTCCGCTGAAGACGCCACCTGCGCACATCAACAGCGGCCGTCACCTGCTCGCCGCGGGCGACTACGCCTACGACGCGGCCTGCGGGCATGCGGGTTTCAGGGTGACGCAACCGGGCGATTGAGGGGCTGCGTCGCGCCCGCAGTCGCCGGTTGCCGGTGGCAGACCTGTCTGCCTGGCATGCAATGCCGCCAGCGGCACCCGAGGCGCAGCCTGCGCATCGACCTGCAGCAGACGGGGGCGCGATGGCACAGGCTGCCATCGCGCCCGCGCTGCCTCACCAGCGATACGTGGCCGTGGCCATGACGCGTCGCTGCTCGCCGTAGTAACAGTTGTCGTAGGCGTCGCAGTTGCTGAGGTAGGTCTTGTCGGCGAGATTGTGCACGTTCAAGGCCAGGCTCCAGCGGTCGCGGTCGTAGCCGAGCAGCGCGTCGAACAGGGTGAACGCCGGCACTTCGGCGCGTGCGGCGTCCAGGTCGCCACGGTTGGCGCCGGTATAGCGCGCGCCCAGGCCGAGCCGGATGCCGCTGTCGAAGCGGTAGTCGGCCCACAGTGCCGCGGCGTGGCGCGACACCGCCGACAGCGGCTTGCCCAGCTCGCGCGGGTTGCTGCTGGCGGTCACTTCCACGGTCGGTGTGCAGCTAACGTGGGTGACATCAGGCGACTCCTTCGCTGCGGCGGCGGACCGATGCGCATGCAAAACGATGTGGGCGGGATCGGTTGCCAGCGGATGCCTTCGAACGGGTTCCAGCTGGTGCTGCCCTTCACCTCGTCCAGGTAGTAGGCGTAGTTGGCGGTCATGCCGACCGGCATTTGCGGGTGATGAGGCGGGGGGGGACGCAGAGAATGGCGCCAGCGCGCGCGATGACGTCGGCTGCGCGTCGTGTCGTCGCGTTGACCTTTGGCGATGTCGGAGGCACCGTATGCGCGGCCTGGCGATGTGGCCTGCAGCAGTGGTCGGCTGTGCCGCCGGGCGTGCGAGGCGAAGGCCGAGGTCTTTGCCGGTCTCGATCCTGCAGTCGACAGGGAGCGTGTGATGGTGTCGAAGGGAATGTCTGCCACGGCGCGCTGCGCGCTGCCGCTGCTCATCGCCGTGTCCGCTGCGCCCGCCGCGGCCAGGGAGATGCTGCAGTGCCCCGAACGCCTGCGCATCGCCGAGGCACAGCTGCAGAGTCCCGACGTGCCAGCCGATGTCCGCGTCGATCTCGCCGCCGCGCCGCCGATGCGGCTGTTCTCCAGCAATGTCTATTCCGGGCCGCCGCGCGAGATGGCTGCGCTGGTGCCGAGCAACGAGGACGCGCGCCGCCCCGGCGATGCGGGCGTGTCGGTCTGGCGCTTCGATGCGCCCGATCCGCATGGCCTCTATCTGGTGTGCGGATACGGGCCTGACGGCAGGGTGCAGGTCTCGCGGCGTGTCGGCGACGTCGCGCGCTGCGAAGCGAAGCCGCTGCGTCCGAGCAGTGCCGATCCGGTTGCCGGCACCTTGTTCGTCTGCGAGTGAGGCCGCGCGATGGCAGCTGCGCGCAAGGCCGTGGCGATCGCCGCGCAGGTGCTGTCCTGGAGCGGTTATGCGTTGGGCATGCTGCTGTACGCCGTGTCCGGTCGCCCGTACGCATGGGTGGACGGTGCCGATCCGCAGTTGTCCTCCGCCAATTTCCAGGACAGCGGCAACGGGCGGCTGGTCGGCCTGTGCGTGCTGGCGGTGCTGGTGCTGTTGCAGGGCGTGCACGCGCTGCTGAGCCGCCGCCGCAGCGTGCGCCTGTGCTGCCTGGTTGCGCTGGCGATCGCCTGCCTGGCTTGGTACTGCAGGAACTGAGCGCAGTCTCAAGGCCGCGTGTCTGCGCGACTGACGCAGGCACGTGAACGCCACGCGGCGCATGCCGCGAGCGGTGACGTCCTTGTCGCGCGTGCTGCGGTGCTGCATCGGGAGAACGGTCGTCCAGGACGGCAGAGCGGCCGGCGCCGCGTGCGTCGACGCGATTCCAGCGGTAAACAGGAAAGTCCTGTTGAAGAGACGAGCGGGGGCGGCGATCCCTACCTTCGGGATTGGGGAGTCGGGATTGGGAATTGGTCGGAGCGGCGCAGTGCAGGCCTGACGATTTCGCCGGTGGTGGCAAGCAGTGCGCTCGTGCGCGGAGCGCGGCCGACCCGCGCCGCAGGCTCAGTCCTGCGGCGTTTGCGCTGCGACTGTCCGCGCCTTGCGCTGCATGCGCCGGCGCACCAGCCAGCCTGCCGCGGCCAGCAGCGCCAGGCCGGCCGCGCCCAGGGCGAGCCGTTGCGTGTGCACGAACTGGCGTACGGCCTGGCCGCGCTCGATCCACAGGCGCCGCCGCGCGCCCTCGAAATCCGGCGTCTCGCAGGCGCCCACGCCGAACACATAGGCCTTGCCAGGCACCGGATTGAGTGCGCCGTGCGCGACATAGCGCTGGTAGGACCGACGCGCCTGCGCGGGGTCGAGGGTGATCAGCCAGTCGGTCGCCTGGCACAGCGCGGCGGCGTAGGCCTGGCTGCGTGCGGGCAGGTCGTCGGCGGCGCGATCGGCCAGGGCGGCGGCGATCCAGCGGTAGTGGTAGCGGCGGTAAGGCTGCGCGGCGGTGGCGTTCCAGCGCTGTGCTTCGGCCGCGGCGATCAGGCCGCCGGGGCGCAGCTGCGCATGCGCCGTGGCTTCGGCATAGTTGCCGGCGTAGACCCGGTTGTCCGGCCCAAGTTCGTAGCCCAGTAGTTCCATGCCCTGGCGGCGCGCGATCAGGGCAGCCCGGTAATTGCCCTCGGCGCGGCCGATGCCGGTCCAGGCCGATGTGCCTTGCCGCCGCGCATCGCGATAACGGCGCGCCGCCTCGCGCAATTCGGGCTGGGCGAAGTAGGGCAGCGCATCGTCGTAGCGGCCGTCGCGCATCAGCCGGCGCGCCAGCAGTTCGCGCAGTTTCAGGGCCGGCGTCCGTTCCCAATACTCCTGTGCCGCGTTCGCGGTGGACGGCGGCGTGGCGGGAACGTGGCGATCCACGTAGTCCTGCAGTTCCGGCACGGTGAGGACGCGCTCGGCGACCGCGGCGGCGTCTTCCCAGTAGAGGTCGCCGCTGCGGTACAGCTGTGCGAACGCCTCCACGTAGCTGCCGCGTTGCAGTGCCAGGATCGCCGCTTCGCCCTCGATGCGGCACTGCGGTTTGAGTGTCTCGTTGCTCCAGTCGCCATTGCGGCGCGTGCCCCAGTCCTCGTTCGGCGGGAAGCGCCGGGATGCCTGCGCGTAGGCCTGTGCGGCGCGCGCGGCGTCGCCGTCGCGCAGTGCCATCTTGGCGCGCAGCCACCAGGCCAGGCCGCTGTCGCCGGCATGCGCGAGCAGGCGCGCGGTGCCGGGGTAATCGCCCTGGCGATAGGCCAGCGCGGCCAGGCGGTCGGCGTCTTCCATCGGATCGCCCGCGGCGTCCTGCAACAGGCTCAGGAAGCGCGTCGAGGTCAGCACGCTGCCGGAGTCGGCATCGAAGGCGTGGCTGTCGCTGAGCAGCCGGGCGATCAACAGCCGCCGCACCGCCTGCTGTCGCAGCAGCGGCGCCAGTTCGGCATCGCTGCGGCGGGCGAGATCGGCGGCCACCTGCTTGAGCGAACTCAGGCCAGTGTCCGACCCCTGTGCCGCCTGCACCGCGTACAGGCCGATCGCGCCGTTCCAGTCGCCGCTGGCGAGCAGCAGACGCGCCTCCTCGCCGAGGCTGGCGATGCCCAGCTCCAGCGGATCGTCGAATCCGGCCAGGCGCAACGTGCGGGTCTGCTGGAAGGCCTGCCGCGCCTGCTGCCGGTACGCCTGCCGCTGCGCCACGGCATCGCCAGCCAGCGCGCCGTCGGCGGCCAGCGCCAGGCTGCGTCCCAGCGAATAGGCGGCCCACGTGCTGCGCGCCTGGCGCTGTGCTTCGGGCAGGGCCAGCACCTGGCGAAAGTAGTCCGCGGCCGACGGATAGCGGCCCTGCGCGAACGCCACCGCGCCGGCGGTGTACAGGCGCAGTTCCGGTGGCAGGTCGGCGCCGTCGCGTTCGGCCTGCTGCGCATCGTCCAGCGCGCGCAGTTGTTCGATCCGGGCGAACCGCGCGGTACCCACTTGCCTGCGTTCGACGTCGTCGCGCTGCTGCGGGAACTGCGCGCTGGCGTCCCAGTAGCGCGGCAGGGTCGCGGTGCCGGCGCGGCCGAGGCCGGCGATCGGTGCGCCCAGGCGCTGCACTTCGCGAGCGAAGCTGCCTTCGGGCAATTGCGCCAGCGCGCCGGCACGGTCGTCGAGCAGGCGGTACGGGAACTCCGGGCCGCAGGCGCGGGCGCCGCCCAGCGGCAGCAGGAGCAGCATCAGCGCGGCGGCAAGCGTGGCCGCGGGTCGGGGATCACGGCAGGACATCGATGGCACCTGTGTGCAGGCGGCGGCAGCGGACCCAGCCGAGCGCACGGCGTTCTCCGGCGGCCAGGGGTTGGGATGCGCGAGTGCGTTCGAAGCCGGGCGACGGTGCCGGCCATTGCAGCCGGTAATCGCCGAGTGCGTCGCCGGCTTCGCAGGCGCTGCCGCGCAGGACCACGCGCTGCGGCGGCGTGGCCGCGGCCGTGCCATCGTTCGCGAGCGTCAGGTCGTAGATCGGGCCGGTGCCGCTGGCCTGCACCTGCACGGCCGCCTGCAACGGACGTCCGTGCACCACCGCCTGCAGCGTCGCCAGCGGCCAGGCGCGGCGGTCGCCCGGCAGCGGCAGGCGGAACCAGACGATGCCGGCCAGGTGCGGCGGGCGGTGGGCGCGCAGCGCATCGACGAAGGCGGCGAGCTGCTGCGGCGACACCTGCAGTTCGCGGCGTGCGCCGCTCGCCGCCAGCGGCACCTCGCTTTCGATCAGCGGTGCAGCGTCGGCGTCGGTGCCGTCGATCAGGGCCACGCCGTAGGCGGGCAGGGCCAGCCAGAACGGCGTGGCGCTGCGCTGGGCGTAACGATCGGCCCAGCGTCGCGCCTGCACCGGATCGAATAGGCCGGCCGCGGGTGCGTTCACTGCATGCACCTGCAGCACCGAGCTGTCGACCGTGCGCAGCAGTGGGGCCAGTGCCGGACTGTCCAGCCAGGCGGGCAGGGCGGTGATGCTCAGCGCCAGGTCCGCCGGCAGCGCGCCGCGCAGTTGCCGCAGCAGCGCCGCGTAGGCGGGCAGGCGCGCGGTGGCGCAGTCGTGGTCGATCTCCACGCCGCGCAGTGCCACGCCGGCGGTGCGCCAAGTGCGCACCACGTGCAGCACCTCGGCGTCGATGCGGGTCGCGTCCAGTTGCGGCAATTGCCCGTCCAGCCGCACCACCGCGATCACCGGGCGGCCATCGGCGGCGAGCTGCCGCAGATCCACCGCGGCGGGACCCCAGCCGGCGCGCGGATGCGCCTGCAGCGCGAGTACGCGCAACGTCGAGAAGTCCGCGCGGGTCTGTGCCAGCGCCACCGCGTGCGCGCCACTCCATTGCCGCTGCCAGACGTAGACCTGGTGTTGCAGCGGCGTCGGGGCCGATGCCGCACAGCCACCAAGCAGCAGACTCAGCCCGAGCAGCGCGCAGCGCAGCGACACGACGGCCGGGTCAGGACACGCGCGGCCACACGCGGCCGCAGCGTTGCCACTGCACCTTCGCGCGAGCAGTGTGCGAAGCGTGGCTCATGCGCTGGCGATCACGAGAACAGCCCAAACAGCCGCTTTTTCGGCTTGGCGGCCAGTTGCCGGGCCAGCTCGTAGCTCTCGCGCACGTCCGCACGTTCGTGCAGCGCCAGCGAGCGCTCGAAGGCGGCGACCGACGCGGGATAGGCACCGAGGTTCATGTGGCAATTGGCTTCCATCATGTACAGCTGCGCCGCCGAGCCGGGATCCGCCTGCACACCCTCGTGGTCGAGCAGGGCGCGTGCCGCGTCGCAGGCCGGCAGTGCGCTGCAGTAGTCCTTGAGCACGTAATGGCAGTTGGCCTGGTAGTAGTGCGTGTAGAAGTCGTCCGTGCCGTCGCGCTGCACGGCGAGGAAGTCCTGCAGTGCGGCCTTGGCGTCGGGCAGATGGTACAGCAGCAGGTAGCCGCGTCCGTGCCGTGCGCGCCTGAGCGCCTGCAGGTCCTGCTGCTGCGTGGCCTCGGCGATCAGAGAGGCGTAGGCATCGACCGCGGCCGGGTAGTCGCGCGCCTCGCCGAGTGCGCTGGCGTGCACGAACAGCGTGTCCAGGTCGTGCGGATTCGCCTCCGCTGCCGCCTGCGACAGGGCGGTATCCACATGCTCCGGCTGCAGCCGGCCCAGCGCACGCGCCGCGGTGAGACGGTGGTGCGCCTGCACCAGCGCATACATCCGCAGCAGCTCCCGATCGGCCTGGGCCTGGTCGGGCAGCGCCTCGAACTCTTCCTGCGCCGCATCGGCGATCTCCAGCACGTCGGCATGGCGGCCGACGCGGTTGAGATGGCTGCATGCCGCCTGCGCGCAATCCAGGAACAGCGGCGTGTCCAGTTCGTAGTCCATCATCAGGGTCAGCGCCAGATCCGCAGCCTCGGCGCGCATGCCCTGCTGGCGATAGGCCTCGCGCAGGTTCTGGTACAGGAACTGGAACTGGCTGTGCCGCAGCCCTTCTTCGAGGATGGCCTGCGCCTGCGCGTACAGGCCCCGGTCCAGGTACAGCAGGCCGAGGTTGTTGCAGCACATCGCGAAGGTATGGGTGTCGGTATTGCAGGTGGCGGCCTCGCCCAGTTCCAGGGCTTGCCGGAACAGCGTGGTGCCGTGCTCGTAGAGGGCGAATTGCACCGCGTCGACGTAGCCGGCATCGGCCGGCTCCATCCCGGCGTGTTTCCATTTGCCGATGGAGACGCCGGCGCTGTAGTAGTGGCAGGCGTTGCTGTCGCGGAAGTCCAACTGCAGCAGCTGCGGCGACTGCCCGGCAGGCAGCGATTCCATCTCGAACAGGCGGACCTGCAGGTCCACCTGCGGCTGCAGCACGTGGGCGTTGCGGTAGGCGCTGATCGCCGATGCGGGTTCGTCCAGCCAGTAGTGCGCGCTGCCGAGCAGGCGGTGCGCCTCGGCGTCGTGCGGGGCCAGGCCGATCGCGCGTCCGGCCCACTCGGCGACGGTGCGCAGCGCCTGCCGGCGGTCGCTGGTGAAGTGCGCGCTGCGGTCGAGGTAGATCAGGCACTTCAGCCGCCATGGCGCCGGGTCGCCCGGCGCGGCCTGGATCCGGGCGTCGCAGCGCTGCATCAACACATCGAGGTCGGCCTCCTGCAGATGGTTGAGCACGGTCGTGCCGGACCACAGCCTGTACAGGCCGTCGACGTCGTTCTGGCGAAGGGCGGCCATGCCGCGTTGGATCAGGGTCTGCATGCAGCGGATGCTCTGGAAAGACGGTGCGGGACCCGGCAGCAGCGCGCGGCAGCGTCTCCCGCAGGGCGACGTTGCGGTAGATAGACGAGCCAGCTGCGGTTTTCCCTACCGCGACCGCGGTGCGCCCGGCGCCGGCGACGCTGCGTCGCCGCTACGGCGCCGCCGCCCCGAAGCGCCGGTTGTACTGCGCGAACCGCTGGCGGCCGACGGTGTCGAACCAGGACAGGTCGTAGAACGGCTACACGCCGGCACTACGATCGCGCGGCGGCATCGCATCGAACAGGAGAGGCGGCATCGGCGCTGCGCCTTGCCGCCTGCAGGGCCTCCCGGCAGCGCCGGCGGACGCCGATTTGCGATGATGCCGGTCTCGTCCCTCGATCCTGATGTCATGAATCCATCGCGACCTGTTTTGCGTTTCGCCAGCGTGTTCGGTGCGGCCCTGGTTGCCATGACCGGCCTGTGCGCTGTCGCCGATGCCACGCCGCCTGCCGGTGCCGTCACGCGTTGCGGCTGGTTCGACAATCCCTCGCCAGGCAACGCCACGCTCGTGGACAAGGACGGCGAGTGGACGGTCGGCCAGCAGGGCGGGCACCAGGCCGAGGGCACATGGCCGACGTTCTCCCAGGCGCGCTGGGTGGGGACCGGGACGGGCAGCGCCGGCTACGGCTGCGCCTGCCTGAAGGTGCATGCGCGTGACGACACCCGCGAGGTGACCGCGATCGAGTCGGCGACGGCCCAGCCCTTGAAGACCTGCCGGCAGGACAAGGCACTGCGGGGCAGGGAGCCGGAGAATCCGCTGAAGTAAGAGGTTCGCTGCGCGGCGGATTGGCGGATTGGCGCTGATTCGGGCAGCGTCGCTGTCGAGTCCGCAGACCGCGAAAACGAAAAAAGGAGCCTGGGCTCCTTTTTTCAGTGGTTCACTTGCATCGTAGAAAGCAAGTGACGCTATTTGGAGCGGGAAACGAGACTCGAACTCGCGACCTCAACCTTGGCAAGGTTGCGCTCTACCAACTGAGCTATTCCCGCTTGGGAGCCGCGCATTCTACACGCCTGCCAGCAGGTGCGCTAGCCCTTCGTTGCAAAAAAATGTCCGTCGCTGCCCCAGGGGGCGGCAGCGGTTCCGCCGCGCCCAATGAGTCGCCACGGTCGACTCGGCCCGGCTCACGCCGCCAGCCACCACCACGCCAGCAATGCCGCCAGCAGCGTGGCGGCGCCGCCCAGCAGCCGCGACCGCCGCCACCAGTGCCGCGGCTGGCGATCGATGGCATTGGCACCGGCCAGGCGCAACAGGCCGCGAGCGAAACCGTGGCGATCCATGCTGCGGTCGCAGGCCTCGACGCACGCGCCGCAGGCGGTGCAGGCGTAGTGCGCACCGTTGCGCGGGTCGATGCCGGCCGGGCAGGCCTGTACGCAGGCGTCGCAGGCCACGCAGTCGCCGAGTTGTTCGACGCTGAACTTGGGCAGGGTGCCGGCATACGCGGCCAGGGCCTCGCCGCGGCTGCCGCCCTGGCCGGCGAGCTGGGCGATGCTGGCGCGCACGGCGTAGTCGCGGGCGGTGACGGGGTCGAGCAGGCGCCGCCCGCGCTGAGCGATGCTGCCAGTGCCGCAGGTGCGGGCGCCGCGCGGTTCGCCGCGCATCGCGTCGTAGCCGACCAGCGGCGTGTCGCGGTCGCACAGCAGCGGCTGCAGGCGCGCGTACGGGCACAGGTAGCGGCAGACCTGGCTGCGCAGGAAGCCGGCGTTGCCCCAGGTGGCCAGTGCATAGAACAGCACCCAGAACGTCTCCCCGCCGCTCCAGGCGAACGGATGCAGGCGCGCGACCAGGTCGGCGATCGGCACGAAGTAGCCGACGAAGCTGACCCCGGTCCACAGCGCCACGGTCGCCCACAGCACGTGCCGCGCCGCGGCCGGCCAGTCGGCGAAGCGCCGTTCGATCCAGCCGAAGGCGTGGCTCCACACCGTCTGCGGACAGGCGACGCCGCACCACAGGCGCCCGGCCAGGGTGGTGAGCACCGCCAGCGACGCCGCGGCGGCGCCCAGCGCCAGCAGCAGCCAGCCGACGTCGTGCGGCCACAGGGTCCAGCCGAACACGTCGAAGCGCCGCGCCGGCAGATCCAGCAGCAGCGCCTGCCGGCCCTGCCAGCGCAGCCACGGCAGCAGGTAGAAGGCGGCGAACAGCAGCCACAGCACCACGCGTCGGAACTGCGTGTACCGATGTGGCGGCGCCGGTCCTGCCGTGGCTGCGGGCGAAGTGACGACATGCAAGTGGATCGGGCGAGGCATCGGCAGCCGGCTCAGGACAGCGGCGCGGCGTCGCCGTGCGGCGCCGGACGCAACAGGAAGCCGGTCAGCAGGCTCGAGGCCAGCGTCGCCAGCCAGAACATGAAGAAGCCCACCGTATAGCCCAGCTCGCGGCTCAGCTGGCGGCCGGGGAAGGTGATGTCGCGCAGCGCCAGCGGATCGACCAGGGCGAAGAACAGCACGCTCATCGCGCCGGCCACCAGGAAGCTCGGCCACAGGATCACCCCCAGCCGCTGCACCAGCGGGCGTGGCGTACCGGGATCGAGCGGGTCGAGCAGCGGATCGTCGGGAGAGGCCATGACGGTGGATTCCATCGCGAAAGGAGGATGCGGCATGCGCCAAGGGGGCAGCGCCACACACGTCGCCGCGCCTGCCAGCCGCCTGGCCGCCGATCCCCCGTCGACACCGGCGTCGGCGCATGCCGCAGCGGCAGACTAGGCAGTGCCGGCCGTGCCGACATTGATCCTGATCAAGGCCGCCGCGGTGGCGGCGTGGAGACTGTCGGCGTCGAGCGACGTGGAGCGGACCATGCAGGACCAGATCGAGGGCATGCCCTTGCCGGGGCCGGACCTGTGCAGCGAGGCCGAGGTGCAGGCGCTGGTGGAGACGTTCTACCGCCGCGTGCGCGCCGACGCCGATCTGTCGGCGGTGTTCGCCGCGCACATCGAGGACTGGGACGCGCACCAGCAGCAGCTGTGCGATTTCTGGTCGGCGATGCTGCGCGGCACCCGCCGCTTCCGCGGCGCGCCGATGCCGCGGCACATGGCCATGCGCGAACTCAGCGCACTGTTGTTCCAGCGCTGGCTGGGCCTGTTCCGCGCCACCACCGCCGAGCTGCCCAACACGCCGATGCGGCTGCTGGCCGACGACATCGCCCAGCGCATCGCCGAGACGTTCTGGCGCCGCCACCAGATGAGCTGGCGCCCGTTCGAGCCGGCATCGCCGCTGCCGCCGGCCGCGTGCGCGGATTGATCCAGGTCAAGGCGGCCGTGCCGGGCGCCGCGCATGCTCGGTCCATGGACATCCTGACCGCGCACGATCCCTCCGCCGCCTGGACCTTCGACGCCGACCTGCTGCGCCGCTACGACCGTCCCGGCCCGCGCTACACCTCGTACCCGACCGCGCCGCATTTCCAGACCGGTTTCGGCCCGGCGCAGTTGTTCGCCGCGGTCCAGGCCAGCGATCCGCGGCGGCCGCTGTCGCTGTACGTGCACGTGCCGTTCTGCCGCAATCCCTGCTTCTATTGCGGCTGCCATCGGGTGATCACCCGCGACCCGCAGCGCGGCCGCAGCTACGTGCAGCGGCTGCTGCGCGAGGCGGCGATGATGGCCGTGTGTTTCGAGGGCGAGCGCGAGGTGGTGCAACTGCACCTGGGCGGGGGTACCCCCAACTTCCTCGCTCCCGAGTTGCTGGGCGAACTGGTGCAGGGCCTGCGCGGGCTGTTCCGCTTCAGCCAGGCGCCGGACCGCGAGATGTCCATCGAACTGGACCCACGCACGGTGACGCCGCAGGACATCGCCGCATTGGCCGAACTGGGCTTCAATCGCGCCAGCCTGGGCATCCAGGATTTCGACCCGCTGGTGCAGCAGGCGATCAACCGCCGCCAGGGCGTGCACGAGACGCTGGACATCCTGCGCGCCTGCCGCGTGCACGGCATGCGCTCGGTCAACGTCGACCTGATCTACGGCCTGCCGCGGCAGACCCTGGCCGGGTTCGAACAGACCCTGGAGACGTTGATCGCGGCGCGCCCGGACCGCCTGGCAGTCTACGGCTACGCGCACATGCCGCAGCTGTTCAAGGCGCAGCGGCGCATCGCCGACGCCGATCTGCCCGATGCCGAGCAGAAGCTGGCCCTGCTCGGCCTCGCGGTCAGCAGGCTCTCTGCAGCGGGCTACCAGTACATCGGCATGGACCACTTCGCGCTGCCGCAGGAAGACCTGGCGCGCGCGCAGCGGCAGGGCAGCCTGCACCGCAACTTCATGGGCTACACCACCCACGCCGACACCGACCTGCTGGGCCTGGGGGTCAGCGCGATCAGCCGCATCGGCGCCAGCTACAGCCAGAACCAGCGCGACCTGCCTGCCTGGGAAGCGGCCGTGGACGCCGGCGACAGCCCGGTGCTGCGCGGCCTGCAGCTCAGTGCCGACGACGCCCTGCGCGCCGAGCTGATCCAGCAGCTGATGTGCCAGGGGCGGGTGGACGCGGCAGCGGTGGCGCAGCGCCACGGTATCGACTTCGCCAGCTACTTCCGCGAGGAACTGCGCGCACTGGCGCCGCTGTGCACGGACGGTCTGGCCGACTACCGCGACGGCGTGGTTCAGGCCACCGCCCGCGGCCGTCCGCTGCTGCGCCTGATCGCCATGTGCTTCGACCGCTACCTGCGCCAGCCCGACCAGCCGGCGCGCTACTCGCGCGCGATCTGAGCGCCGCGCGTCACGCTTGCCGTTGGCATCCCCGGTGCCGCCGTGGCGGCGGTGCCGGGGACTTTTCGGTGGCGGTACTTAGGGCTGCCGATGCTGGCATGTGGCCTCTCGTTCTCGAGCGCATGGCGGATCGGCATGGCCCCGCGGTTCACAAGCGCCGCGCGATCAGGCACGCTACGCGCCACCAGGCCCGGATGGCGAAACTGGTAGACGCATCGGACTTAAAATCCGCCGGGGGCGACCCCATGCCGGTTCGATTCCGGCTCCGGGCACCATCAGCGCTTCAGAATCGATCGGGCCGTCGCGCCTGTCGGAGTGGCAGAGGTTGGTTCGGATGCGCACGCCTGCCATCCGTCGGCGGTCGACTCCCTGTCTGGATGGATTCGGTGTGCGCTTGCTCAGTCGACACTTGCTAACCAGTCTTGCACGCGTGATGTCGCCTCCTGCGCGGGGCGCCCGATAGGCGTGAGCACGTAATAGGCCATTCCTTCGAGCATTGGCTCGCTGACCAGGCATAGCAACCCCATGCGCAGTTCTTCTTCGACCAGTAGCAGGCTCAGCAGCGCTACGCCCTGACCCGCGACGGTCGCCTGGATGGCATGGCTTTCTTCCGAGTAACGGGTGCCTGAGGCCAAGTTCACTGGATCGTGGCCAGCCTGGCGCGCCCAGGCGCTCCATGTCAGGTCCACAGGCAGTGGCCGGTGCCAGTCGAAATGGATCCGTGGCCAGCGGGATGCGTCCTTGCCAAGCGTCTTCAGCAGCGACGGACTGGCGACCGGTGCGAAGCGATCCGCCCGAAGTAATCGCGCGATGGCCTCCGGATGGTGGCCGTGTCCGTAACGAATCGCCAAGTCGGCGATGCCGGCATACAGATCGACGGGAGTGTCGGACGCATGCACATGCAGGTCGATGTCCGGATGGGCGGCCTGGAACGCGGAGAGACGGGGAACCAGCCATTTGCTGGCGAAGGCCGGGGTCGTCGACAGCGTCACCGATGGCCGGCGCGGCCGCCGCACCTGTTCGATCGCCGTAGCGATCATCTGAAACCCGCCGCCGACCCCGCCCAACAAGGCATGACCATCCGCCGTCAGCTCCACCGCACGGACCTTGCGCAGGAACAGTGGGTGGCCGAGCTCGTTTTCCAATACCCGAATCCGGTGGCTGATCGCTGTGGGGGTCACGCACAGTTCCTCAGCGGCCTTCTTGAAGCTGCGCAGCCGTGCGGCCGCTTCGAAGGCTCGCAGGGCGCTGAGGGGAGGGAGTCGGAGGGTCATGGATGGATGATCGCATGTCATCCATCGCATGAGGATTCATCGTTTGCCGCGGCTGCATGGCGCACGGAGACTCCCCCGGCACTTCAGCCATTTCATCCCTGCCGGAACGTCCACGATCATGACCACCCTTCTGCACATCGATGCCAGCGCCCGCCCTGGCTGCTCGGACACCACGCCCTACGGCTCGCATACGCGGAGGTTGACGGAGCGCTTCG
The DNA here is from genome assembly GCF_000364645.1 of Xanthomonas sp. SHU 308. Taxonomy (NCBI): domain Bacteria; kingdom Pseudomonadati; phylum Pseudomonadota; class Gammaproteobacteria; order Lysobacterales; family Lysobacteraceae; genus Xanthomonas; species Xanthomonas sp. SHU 308. The sequence continues at coordinate 20,469 of NZ_AQOK01000783.1, forward strand.
CCAGGCGGTGGGTGTCCGCCCATCCGGACACGCAGGTGATCTATCGTGATGTCGGTCAGGAACCACCACCGCCGATCTCCGGTCCCTGGATCCATGCGGCGTTCACGCCGGAATCGGCGCGCGTGCCATGGATGCATGACGTCCTGCGCACCAGCGACGCCCTGGTGGACGAACTCCTGCGGGCCGATCTCATCGTCACCGGCGTGCCTATGTACAACTTCGGGCCACCGGCGCAGTTCAAGGCCTATATCGACAACATCGTGCGGGTAGGGCGCACGTTTGGGTTCGACCGCAATCGCGTCGGTGCGCCGTACTGGCCGTTGCTTGCCGATGCCGGCAAGCGCCTGGTGCTTCTGTCTTCGCGAGGCGATTACGGCTACGAACATCGCCTCGCCGACCGCAACCATGTGGAGTCCTCGATCCGAACTGCCTTCGCCTACATCGGTATCACCGATGTGTGTTGTGTCGCCATCGAGTACGACGAGTTCGCGGACCAGCGGCTGGCCGATTCGATCCGGCAGGCCGAGGCGGAAGTAGACGTCCTTGTCGCGGCACTGGCGCAGGTGTGAACGCTCTTCGGGCGGGGAGCGGGGTGTCACTTCGGCTGAGACCACGCTTCGCTTGCATGCACCGCATCCCAGACTTGGGCGTGTTGGGGACGAGCCGGGGCCCGGCCTACCACGCCCAATGTGAACGCTCCGCTTTCTTTCACCTCGCCGAAAGGAGTGCGAAAGACAGCGTGCCTAGGCTCTGCCCCCATCAGCCGGAGAGCCACCTTGCGCGCCCAATGGAACATCCTTTGCGATTTTGACGGTACCGTGTCCCTGCAGGACGTGACCGACAGCCTGCTCGAGCACCTCGGGCGCCCCGGTTGGCAGGAGCTGGAAGACGACTGGGTCGCCGGTCGGATCGGCGCCCGCGAATGCATGAGCAAGCAGGTCGCGCTGCTCGACGGCGACGTCGATGCGCTGCACCGGGTGCTGGATGCGGTGCGGATCGACCCGGCCTTCGTGCGCTTCGTGGCGCTGGCCGAACGCCTGGGCATCCCGCTGAGCATCGTCAGCGACGGCCTGGACTACGGCATCGCCCGGATCCTGGCCCGCCACGGCCTGCACCATCTGCCGATCATCGCCAACCGCCTGCTGCGTACCGACGCGGGCGAATGGCGCATGGCCTCGCCGCATGCGCGCCCGGACTGCCCCAGCGGCACCTGCAAGTGCGCGGTCATGGCGCAGCAGCCGCCCGAGCGCGCCACCTTGCTGATCGGCGACGGTCGTTCCGATTTCTGCCTGGCCGGCAAGGCCGACCTGGTGTTCGCCAAGGACGGGCTGCTGCGCCATTGCCGCGCCAACGGGATCGCCCATTGCGCGATCACCGGTTTCGACGACGCCATCGCCCTGCTGCCCGACCTGGCGGTGCCGGCGACCACCACCGTGTCCTTCCCGCTTCCCGTCACCCAACGAGCCTGATCCCGATGAACCGGAATGTTTCGCTTTCCTCGCTCGCACCGCTGCATGGCGATGCCGCGCCCGATCCGGAGGCGCTGCTGCGCACCGGTGCCGACCACCAGCGCGCGCTGACCGATGCGCAGATGCTGGCCGACGAGTCCCAGTACTGCTCCTACGGCGACACCGTGCACTACAGCGAGCCGCCGCGCATCTTCGGCCGCTGCGACGGCAGCTACCTGTACGACACCGAAGAGGTGCCGTACCTGGACCTGCAGATGTGGTACTCGGCGGTCAACTTCGGCTACGCCAATCCGCGCCTGAACCAGGCGCTGACCCGCCAGATCGAGACCCTGCCGCAGGTCGCCAGCCAGTACCTGCACCCGACCAAGATCGAGCTGGCCAAGACCATCGCGGTCGACGCCGAGCGCAAGTGGGGCCGCAAGGGCCGCGTGCACTTCAACGTCGGCGGCGCGCAGTCGGTGGAAGACTCGCTGAAGCTGGTGCGCAACGCCAGCGCCGGCAAGAGCCTGGTGTTCGCCTTCGAAGGCGGCTACCACGGCCGTACCCTCGGCGCCTCGGCGATCACCTCGTCGTACCGCTACCGCCGTCGCTTCGGTCATTTCGACCGCGCCCAGTTCATCGAATTCCCGTACCACTTCCGCGGCCCCAAGGGCATGTCCAAGGAAGAGTACGGCGAGCAGTGCGTGGCCAAGTTCGAGCGCCTGTTCGAGACCGAGTACAACGGCGTGTGGGATCCCAAGGCCGGGCAGTGCGAGTACGCGGCGTTCTACGTCGAGCCGATCCAGGGCACCGGCGGCTACGTGATCCCGCCGCCGAACTTCTTCACCGGCCTGAAGCGGGTGCTGGACAAGTACGGCATCCTGATGGTGGTGGACGAAATCCAGATGGGCTTCTTCCGCACCGGCAAGCTGTGGGCGATCGAGCATTTCGGCGTGACCCCGGACGTGCTGGTGTTCGGCAAGGCGCTGACCAACGGCCTGAACCCGCTGGCCGGCATCTGGGCGCGCGAGGAGCTGATCAACCCGACCGTGTTCCCGCCGGGTTCGACCCACTCCACCTTCGCCTCCAACCCGCTGGGCACCGCGGTCGGCCTGGAAACCATGCGCATGCTGGCCGAGACCGACTACGAGTCGATGGTGATGGCCAAGGGCGCGCACTTCCTGGACGGCCTGCGCGACCTGCAGAAGCGCCACCCGGAAATCGGCGACGTCGACGGCCTGGGCCTGGCCCTGCGTGCGGAAATCTGCCAGGCGGACGGCTTCACGCCGAATCGCAAGCTGCTCGACACCATGGTCGACATGGGCCTGGAAGGCGAACTGCGCCACAACGGCAAGCGCATCGGCCTGATTCTGGACGTGGGCGGTTACTACAAGAACGTGATCACGCTGGCGCCGTCGCTGCACATCAGCCACGAAGAGATCGACCTGGGCCTGTCCTTGCTGGACCAGTTGCTGACCCGCGCCAAGCAGGTCGCATGAGCCGGGCGGGAGACGACGCGCGCGGTTCGCGTTGCCTCCCGCCGTTGTTTGTGGCGGCGGGCGCTTCAGCCCGCCGCGCGCAGCGCGATCACCGCATTGAGTCCGCCGAAGGCGAAGGAATTGCTCAGCACCGCCTGCACGTTGCGGGCGCGCGCCTGGTTGGGCACGTAGTCCAGATCGCATTCGGGATCGGCATCGAGGAAGTTGGCCGTGGGCGGGACCACCTGCTCGCGCAGCGCGCCGATCGCTGCGACCAGTTCCAGCGCGCCGGCCGCGCCGAGCGCATGGCCGTGCACCGCCTTGGTCGAACTGATCGCCAGCGCCTCGGCGTGCGCACCGAACACCTGACGCAGCGCCTGGGTTTCGCAGCGGTCGTTGGCCTGCGTGCCGGTGCCGTGGGCGTTGACGTAATCGATCTGTTCCGGCACCAGGCCGGCGTCCTGCAGCGCCAGGCGCATCGCCGTGGCGGCGCCGTCGACGCTGGGCGCGACGATGTCGCCGGCATCGGAACTCATGCCGAACCCCGCCAGTTCCGCCAGCGGCAGCGCGCCGCGGGCGGCTGCGTGCTCGGCGCTTTCCAGCACGAACATGCCGGCGCCTTCGCCCAGCACCAGGCCGCTGCGCTGCGCGCAGAACGGCCGGCAGGTGTCGTCGCTGACCACACGCATCGCTTCCCAGGCGCGGATCAGCGCCAGGCTCAGGCAGGCTTCGCTGCCGCCGGCGATGGCTACGTCGGCCAGGCCATGGCGGACCATCAGCGCGGCTTGGGCGAAGGCGTGATTCGCCGAGGCGCAGGCGCTGGAGACGGCGAAGGCTGGGCCGCGCAGGCCGAAGGCGATGCTTATCTGGCTGGCCGGCGCGTTGGCCATGCTGCGCACGATGGTCAGCGGATGCAGGCGTTCGGCCTGGTCGCGGTACAGCCGGCGCGATTGTTCGTCGCGGCTGAGTTCGGCGCCGACGCCGGTGCCGACCACCACCGCGCAGCGCGCGCCGAGCGCGGCATCGCCGTGCGGCAGCCCGGCCTGGGCGATCGCCTCGCGGGCGGCGACCAGCGCCATCTGGGTCATGCGGTCGAGCTGGCCGGGGGCGATGCCGCCGGTCTGCGTGGCATCCGGAGCGAACCCTTGCAGGGTCGCGGCCACGCGCATCTTCAACGTGCTGAGCGGATCGGGCGAGGGCAGGGCGGCGATGCCGCTGCGGCCCTCGCGCATCGCGCTCCACAGCGCCTCGGCGCCCAGGCCGAGCGCGCTGACCGCGCCCATGCCGGTGACCACGACGCGCCGCGCGTGCGGGGAGGCGCCCATGGCGCGTCAGTGCGCCGGTTGCGCCGCGCCGGCCGCCGCCTTGGCCGCCAGCGCGTCCTCGACCGCCTGCACCAGCTTGCCGAGCGAACCGTCGTCCAGGTTCGGGTCGCGCTGCGGGAAGGTGATGTCGAAGTGTTCTTCGATGTCGAACAGGATTTCGATGGCCTCGAGCGAATCCACGCCCAGGTCCTGCAGCTTGGCATCCGGGGTCAGGCGCGCCGGGTCGATCTCGCCATGCTTGGCGACGATGCTGTGGATTTGCGACTCGATGGACGGGGTCATGGCAGTGCTCCGCGAAATGAAGGGCCACCGTGCGGCGCCCGCCGCCGGTGGATCGCACGCTGCGGCCTGGGCCGCAGCATCCATTCTCCACGCTAGACGATCAATCTTGCAGATGCCTTTCGTCAACCAACTCGAGCCGCAGGCCTTGCAGCGGCAGTTCCTGCAGCACCCGCCAGCCGGTTTCCTGATCCAGCCCCTGGAGCACGGGGTGCCGGCCTTCGAGGCCGATTTCGACCTGCTCACCACCGCCGAACCCGCGCTGCGCGCGAAGGTGGCGCGGCTGCCGCTGCAGCGGCTGTGG